>SKSP01000059.1 GCA_007122945.1 Ilumatobacteraceae bacterium
GCCCCGGTCGAGCCGGCCACGGAGCCGACGCCCGAGACGCCCGAGACGCCCGAGACGCCCGTCGACGAGACCACCGAGAGCTGAGGAACACCCCCACATGTCATTCACTGCCAAAGACGTCCAGGCCCTCCGGCAGGCCACCGGCGCCGGGATGATGGACTGCAAGAAGGCCCTCGAGGAGACCGGCGGCGACATCGACGCCGCCAAGCAGTTCCTCCGCGAGAAGGGTCTCGCCGCGAGCGCCAAGCGCGACGATCGCGAGAACACCCAGGGCGTCGTCGCCCTGAAGGTCGACGGTGGCGTCGGCGCGATCGTCGAGCTCAAGTGCGAGACCGACTTCGTCGCGGCGAGCGACCAGTTCACGGCCGAGGCCGACGCGCTCGTCGAGCTCGTCCACGCGTCGGGGACCGACGCGACCACCGAGCGCACCCCCCAGCTCGAGGAGCTCAAGATCACCCTGAAGGAGAAGATCGAGCTGGGCGACGTCGTCCGCATCGACGCGGCGCCCGGCAACGTCCTCGACAGCTACGAGCACATCCAGGGTGGCCGTGGCGTGAACGCGGTGCTCGTCGAGATGAGCGGCGGCACGCAGGAGCTCGCCCACGACGTCGCGGTCCACATCGCCTTCGCCCGGCCGACCTACCTGCGTCGAGAGGACGTCCCCGCCGACGTCGTCGAGGCCGAGCGGGCCACGCTCGAGACGATCACCCGCAACGAGGGCAAGCCCGAGCAGGCGATCCCCAAGATCGTCGAGGGTCGCCTCGGCGGCTTCTACAAAGACGTCGTCCTGCTCGAGCAGCCCTACGCCAAGGACGACAAGCAGACCATCGCCCAACTCATCGGTGACGCCGAGATCGTGAACTTCGCCCAGGTCGAGATCGGCTGAGACCGATGTCCGAGCCCGCCGCCGACGCACCGCCCGCACCGCGCTGGAAGCGCATCGTCTTCAAGCCGTCGGGTGAGGCGCTGGCAGGTCCGTCGGGCACCGGGCTCGACGGAGAGACGCTCGACAAGACCGCACGCGAGATCATCGACCTGCGGCAGAACCTCGGCGTCGACGTGTGCGTCGTGGTGGGGGGCGGCAACTTCTGGCGGGGTCGGATCGGGTCGCTGAGCGGCATGGATCCGACGCAGTCCGACCACATCGGCATGCTCGGCACGGTGATGAACGCGCTGGCGCTGCAGGACGCGCTCGAGCGTTGCGGTCAGGACACCCGGGTCCAGTCGGCGATCGAGATGCCCCGGATCGCCGAGCCGTACATCCGGCGGCGGGCGGTGCGCCACCTCGAGAAGGGCCGCGTCGTGATCTTCGCCGCCGGCACCGGGAACCCCTACTTCACGACCGACACCGCCGCCGCGCTCCGCGCCGCCGAGATCGAGGCCCAGGCGCTCGTGAAGGGGACGCACTCCGGTGTCGACGGTGTGTACAGCGCCGATCCGCGCACCGAGCCCGACGCCGTCAAGTACGACGAGGTGGGCTACCTCGAGGTGATGACCAAGAACCTGAAGGTGATGGACGCCACCGCGATCGCCTTCTGCCGGGACAACGACATCCCGATCGTCGTGTTCGACATGTCGGTCCCCGGTTCGCTCCGGTCGATCCTGCTCGGCGACCGCGTGGGCACCATCGTCCACGATGTGTGACCTGCTGGGTACGCTGTCCCCGTGACCGACGAGACCCTCCTCGACGCCATCGACAAGATGGAGAAGGCCGTGGAACACGTGCAGTCCCAGTTCCAGACGATCCGGACCGGTCGGGCGGTGCCTGCGCTCGTCGAGAAGATCAACATCGAGTACTACGGGGCGCCGGTGCCGCTCCAGCAGCTCGCCGGCATCCAGGTGCCCGAGGCGCGCCAGTTGCTGATCAAGCCGCACGACCACTCGACCCTCGGTGCGATCGAGAAGGCGATCCGCGACAGCAATCTCGGAGTCTCGCCGAACAACGACGGCGTCGTCATCCGGCTGAACTTCCCCGCCCTCACCGAGGAGCGGCGCCGTGACTACGTCAAGGTCGTCAAGAACATGGCCGAGGACGGGCGGATCGCGGTGCGCAACATCCGCCGCGAGGCCCGCAAGCAGATGGAGGCCGCGGAGAAGGCGGGCGAGATCTCCGCCGACGACCTCGAACGTGCCGAGAAGGAGCTGGAGAAGATCACCCACGAGCACGTCGAGCGCATCGACACCGCGCTCGGCAACAAGGAGCACGAGCTCCTCGAGGTCTGACGACCGACCGGCACGAGAGGGGAGAAGGGGCGTAGCCGATGAGTGACGACATGTGGAGTCGCGACGAGGAGGGTCGCCGCCGGGCACCGCTGTTCGGCGACGACGAGCCCACCTCGCAGTCCGAGCAGGTCGGCGACGACCCGTTCGGTGACGACGAGGAGGTCGGCGACGTCGGTCGGGTGCGTCCCGATCGCCGCGAGGATCCACCGGACGACGACGAGCCGCTGAGCTTCGGCGAGGGTGACACCGGCCCGCTCCCGCACTGGACCGAACCGCCGACCGGGGAGATGCCCCGGCTGGAGGCCCGCCCGCCCGCCGCGGACGATCCGCCGCTCGACGACGAGCTCGACGTGTGGTCGTCGTTCACGTCGGAGTCGCCGGTCTGGCGCGACGACGTCCCGGCCGACCCCAGCGGCGAGGTGCCCCAGGCCGGGTCCGGTCCGCCCGTGACGGGTCAGCACGACCCCGTCAGCGGTGAGGTCACCGGCGTCGCCCCTCGCGAACCGGCCCGGATCACGATCGGCACCGACCCGTCGGGTATGCCGCGCCGTCCCGTCGAGCCGACCGGCCGCGCCGGAGCACGGAGCCGCCGGGCGTCGAGCACGGGGAGCCAACGCGCCGTGCCGGCATCGTCGGGTCGCGACATGCCGATCGCGATCGCCGTCGGGCTGCTGCTCGCGGCGGTGTTCATCGGTGCGCTGTTGTGGCGTCCCGTGGCCGTGCTCGCGGTGATCGTCGCCGTCGTCGGTCTCGGTGCCGTCGAGTTCTACGACAAGGTCGCCGAGAAGGGGTACCGCCCGGCGGTGGTGCCCGGGATCCTCGCCTGCATCGGTGCACCGCTCGCTGCGTACTGGCTCGGTCCGGTGACCCTCCCGCTCGTGATCGCGTTCGCGTTCATGGCGACGGCCGGTGGCTTCATCGGCGCTCGGTCGATCGAGGCGGGGCCGCTGCCGAACGCGTCGGTCACCATGCTCGGCGTCATCTGGATCGGACTGCTCGGTTCGTTCGCCGCCCTGATCCTGCAGTTCTCGACCGGACCCGGCTCACCGCCGTTCGGGACCGACACGCTGTTCCTGCTGGCGCTCGGTGTGGTCGCCAACGACATCGGAGCCTTCTTCGTCGGCTCGGCGGCCGGTCGCACGCCGTTGCGCGAGTGGATCAGCCCGTCCAAGACCGTGGAGGGGCTCATCGGCGGCACGCTGTTCACCATCGTGGTCCTCGTCGTGGTCGGCATCACCGAGGTCAGCGACACCTGGACGAACACCTCGCACCTGCTGATCCTCGCCCTCGTCATCTCGGTGTTCGCCCCGATGGGCGACCTCGTCGAGAGCATGTTCAAGCGCAACCTCGACATCAAGGACTTCGGTTCGATCGTCAAGGGCCACGGTGGGGTGCTCGACCGCTTCGACGGGTTCTTGTTCACGCTGCCGATCGTCTACTACGTGACGCTGGTGCTCGAGCCCTGGTTGGGCTGACCGCCGTGGCGGCGGTGCGGGTCGCGATCGCCGGCTCGACGGGGTCGATCGGCACGCAGACCCTCGAGGTCGTCCGGGCCGAGCACGGCGTCTACGAGGTCGTGGCGCTCGGGGTCGGCACCGCTGCCGACGCGGTCGTCGCCCAGGCGACCGAGCTGCGCCCCGAGGTCGTCGTGGTCGCCGACGCCGGTGCCCGGGCCCGGGTGGCGGCCGAGCTCGCCGCCGCTGGCCTCGGGAACATCGACGTGACGGACGACCACCTCGCCCTGGTCGAACCCGCCGACGTCGTCGTCAACGGTGTCGTCGGCTTCGCCGGGCTGCCGGTCACCGTCGACACCCTCCGGGCCGGCAAGCGGCTCGCGCTCGCCAACAAGGAGAGCCTGATCGCGGCCGGACCGGTCGTGCAGCCGCTGCGGGCCGTCCCCGGCGCGGAGATCGTGCCGGTCGACAGCGAGCACTGCGCGATCCACCAGTGCCTGCGGGCCTCGGTGGACCACGCCCGTGAGGTCGAGCGTGTGGTCCTCACCGCGAGCGGTGGTCCGTTCCGTGGACGCACGGCGACCGAGCTCGCCGAGGTGACGGTCGACCAGGCGCTCGCCCACCCCACGTGGAGCATGGGACCGAAGATCACCGTCGACTCCAGCACCTTGATGAACAAGGGGCTCGAGGTGATCGAGGCCCACGAGCTGTTCGGCACGCCGTACGACCGGATCGAGGTCGTGGTGCACCCGCAGTCGATCGTCCACTCGATGGTCGAGTTCACCGACGGCTCGACCGTCGCCCAGCTGAGCCTTCCCGACATGCGGTTGCCGATCGGCTACGCCCTCGGTCACCCGCACCGGATCGCCACACCGTTCGGCCGGATCGATTGGGCGCAGCTCAGCCGCCTCGACTTCGAGCCCCCCGACACCGCCACGTTCCGATGCCTGGGTCTCGCCTACCGGGCGGGCCGGCTCGGCGGATCCGCGCCGGCCCGCCTCAGTGCCGCCAACGAGGTCGCCGTGGAGGCCTTCCTCGCCGGCCGGATCCGGTGGAATCAGATCCCCGACGTGTGCGTTGCAGTTCTCGAACGGCATGATGGGTCCGTGCCGACGTCGATCGACGAGGTCGTCGACGCCGACGCCGACGCCCGACGTGTCGCCCATCGAGCACTCGAGGAACTCCCCACGTGAGCACGTACAACCGATTCCAAGGCGAGGTGATGGCGGGTGGCTCGGTCCACGAGCAGCCCGACGACGAGCTCGCCGGCGGCTGGCGTGGTGCCCTCGGCGTGCTCGGCATCGTCGCCTTGCTCGCGTGGCTCGGGTTCACCAACATCTGGTGGTTCGCCTTCGTCGTCGGCGTGCTCGTCGCGGTGTTCATGCACGAGCTGGGTCACTTCCTCACGGCGCGCTGGACGGGCATGAAGGCGACCCAGTTCTTCATCGGGTTCGGGCCCCGGCTGTGGAGCTTCCGTCGGGGCGAGACCGAGTACGGCGTGCGTGCGCTCCCGCTCGGAGCCTTCGTGCGCATCATCGGGATGAACTCGATGGACGAGGTGCCCGCGGCCGAGGAGCAGCGCACGTACCGGGCACAGACCTACCCGAAGCGGATGCTCGTCATCACCGCCGGGTCGATCATGCACGTGCTGATGGCGATCGCCCTGCTGTTCACGGTGTACATCGTCGACGGCGAGATCGTCCAGCGCGACGGCGCCGCGGTGACGTTCGTCGAGCCGTCCGGCCCGGCGTTCTCCGGCGGGTTGCGCGAGGGCGACGTCGTCACCGCACTCGACGGCCGGACCGTCACCGATCCCGCGCGCCTCGGCGAGCTCGTCCGCGCCAACTCGCCGGGCGACGTCGTGACGATCGAGGTGCTGCGCGACGGCCGACCGCTGGCGCTCGAGGTCGGGCTGGGCGCCAACATCGACGAATCGTCGGCGCTGTTCGGCCAGCCCTACATCGGTGTCGGCTCGAACGGCGTGTTCGAGACGATCGAGCACGGCGTCGCCGGCGCGGCGGTCAACAGCGTCACCGACATCTTCCCGGTCGCCTGGGAGTCCACCAAGGGCGTGATCAACGTCTTGAACCCGGTCAACATCATCGGCCACCTGTCGGGCTCCACCGACGACATCTCCACCCGTCCCACCACGCTCGTCGGCGTCACCGGCATCAGCGACGACATCGGTCAGGCCCAAGGGTTCATCGGCATCCTGTTCCTGCTGGCCGTGCTGAACGTGTTCGTGGGCGTGTTCAACATGTTCCCGCTGCTCCCCCTCGACGGCGGCCACGCCGCGATCGCGACGTACGAACGGCTCCGCGAACGCGGGGGGAAGCGGTACTACGCCGACGTCGCCAAGCTGATGCCGTTCGCCATGGCGGTGATCACCGTGTTGCTGTTCCTCTTCATGGCCGGTCTGTACCTCGACATCACCGATCCGATCGGAGGAGGCTGACGTGCGGGTGACCGACTGGACGACCGAGCGGCGGCCCACCCGCCAGATCCACGTCGGCGACGTCGCGGTGGGCGGCGACGCGCCGGTCACGGTGCAGTCGATGACGATCACCAAGACCGCCGACGTCGAGGGCACCTTGCAGCAGATCTACGGGCTCGCGGCGGCCGGATGCGACATCGTGCGCTGCACCTGCAACGAGACCGAGGCGGCCGAGGGGCTCGCCCAGATCGTCCCCCGCTCGCCCGTGCCGATCATCGCCGACATCCACCACCAGTACAAGATGGCGCTCGCCGCCATGGAGGCCGGGGTGCACGGCCTGCGTCTCAACCCGGGCAACATCCGCCGTCCCGAACACATCAAGGCCGTCGCCACCGAGGCACGCGACCGCGGCATCCCGATCCGCATCGGCGTGAACGCCGGTTCGCTCGACCCGTCGCTGTACGAGAAGTACGGCGGGGCCACCCCCGAGGCGATGGTCGAGTCCGCGGAGCGCGAGATCGCCTACTTCTCCGAGGTCGACTTCGACCTGATCAAGATCTCGGTCAAGGCGTCCAGCGTGCCGTTGATGGTCGAGGCGTACCGGCAGCTCGCCGAGGTGACCGATCACCCGTTGCACCTCGGCGTGACCGAGGCCGGCCCGCCGCCCGCCGGGCTGCTCAAGGCGACCGCCGGCATCGCGACGCTGCTGATGGAGGGCATCGGCGACACGATCCGCTACTCGCTCACCGCCGACCCGGTCGAGGAGGCGCGGGCCGGTCGGCAACTGCTCGAGGCGCTCGGGTTGCGTGAACGCAAGAACATCGACCTGATCGCCTGCCCGTCGTGCGGGCGCGCCGAGATCGACGTGATCGACGTGGCCAAGCGGGCGATGGAGGCGTTCGGCGATCGTGAGATCCCGCTCCAGGTCGCCGTGATGGGTTGTGTGGTGAACGGCCCCGGCGAGGCCCGCGAGGCCGATCTCGGGATCGCCGCCGGCAACCAGCGCGGGCACCTGTTCGTGCGTGGCCGCAACATCGCCGTCGTGCCCGAGAGCGAGATGGTGGAGTCGCTCGTCGAGTGGGCCGAGTTCATCCACGAGCACGGCATCGACGCGGCGATCGAGCGGGCCGACACCGCCAAGGCCGAGCGCGAAGCCGCCAAGGACCGCTCGGCGCTGCTCGCGGCCCAGGGCGACGACGCCAACCAGGCCGGCGAGCGGATCGTCGAGATCCGTCGCACCGTCGGCGGCTGATTCGTCCTCGCCGCCCGTCGGTCGGCACACTGGCGAACGTGGAACCACGAGACGTCATCTCCGCCATCGCCGCACCCACGGGTGACATCGGCGCCGCCGCCTACTTCCGTCCCGACACCCTCGCCCGGGGCAAGGAGCTCGGACTCGACGGCTTCCGCTTCTACTTCCTCGGTCGCGGCGGGGTGCTCGGCGACGTCGAACCGGAGGTCGTCGTCAGCGCCTTCGGGTACTTCGAGCCCGGGCTCGTCGCCAAGATGTGGAACTCGGGCAAGGAGCGCATCGCCCCGCGTGCGGCCGCCCGCGAGTACCTGGCGTGCAACGCCGACCTCGGCCGGGCGAAGTTCGCCGACCTCGACGGACTCGAGGCCTACAACGAGGCCGCGGCGGCGGTCGTGGCCGCCACCGACCTCGCCGGTCTGGCGTTGTTCGCGGGTGTTGCCGGTGAACCCGTCCCCGACGACGCGCCCGCCGCCGCCATCCACCACGCGGTGCTCTTGCGCGAGCTGCGTGGCAGCGCCCACCTGCTCGCCGTCCGGGCGTCCGGGCTGCCGGCCGCGCTGGCGCACGCCATCAAGCGTCCTGACGACCTCGCTGCGTTCGGCTACTCGGAGCCGCCCGAGATCACCGACGGACACCGGGCGGCGATCGCCCGAGCCGAGGAGCTCACCGACGAGCTGCTGGTCCCGTCGTTCTCGGTGCTCGACGACGGGGCCGCGCAGGCCCTCGTCGCCGGCACCGAGGCGATGCACGCCGCGATCACGTCCTGATCGGCGACCCTGCGTCAGCGGTCGCGTCAGGGGCCGCGTCAGGGGCCGCCGTACACCTCCTCCCAGGCGACCTCGGTGAGGGTGAGGATCACGTCGCAGCCCCACGACCCGTCGCGCTGTATCGCTGTGCCCGAGAGGTGGTGGGCGGTCGATCCGCTGCGCAGCATGAGGTCGAGGCGTGTCGGGAGCTGTGCTCCCACGTCGACGGAGTCCGTGCTACGGATGAACGTGTCGCCGTACGCCCCGATCACCTCGTCGACGCTCCAGGCCCAGAGCCAGGCGGTGTCCGACGAGCAGTAGACCTCGATCGACGGGCCGCCCTGGATCCAGAGGTACGCGCCGTACGACCACTCGTAGTTCGTGAACGTCCGCGCCGTCGACGTCCCACCGCTTCCACTCGGGCCGATGAGCGAGGTGCCCTGACCCCATTCCTCGGCCTTCGGGCCGAAGATCGTCCAGGTGTCGGTGTCGATGTGGAAGTCACCGGTCGCACCGACCTCCGACGACGGTGCGCCGGCGCCCGAGAGGACCGTGCGGCCGTCGGTGCCGTCGACGCCGTCGACGCCGGGTGCGCCGTCGGCCCCGGCCGGTCCGATCAGCCCCTGCGCGACCTGGGGCCACTCCCCGTGGAGCTTGGGCCCGTGGATGGTCCAGGTGTCGGTGTCGATGTAGAAATCGCCGTCCGATCCCACGTCGGCCCCCGGCCAGCCGTCACCCGACAGTACGGTGCGCCCGTCGATGCCGTCGATGCCGTCGATGCCGTCGATGCCGTCCGTGCCGTCTCGGCCGTCCGTGCCGTCTCGGCCGTCGGTGCCGTCTCGGCCGTCGGTGCCGTCGGTGCCGTCTTGCCCGTCGATGCCGTCGGTGCCGTCGGTGCCGTCCTGGCCGGCAGGGCCCACGAGATCGACGCCGTCGGTCCAGTTGCCGCCGACCTTGGGGCCGAAGATCCTCCACGTCTGGGTGTCCACGTAGAAGTCGCCGTCGGTGCCCGTCGTCGTATCCGGGCCGCCGGTGCCGCTCAGGATGGTCCGACCGTCGAGTCCATCGAGTCCGTGTTGGCCGTCGGTGCCGTCGGCCCCGTCCGGACCGATGAGGCGCTGTCCCGCGGCGGGCCACTCCCCGTGGAGCTTCGGGCCGTGGATGGTCCAGGCGGCGGTGTCGATGTGGAAGTCACCGTCGATGCCCTCGTCATCACCGGGTGCGCCGGCGCCCGACCGGACCGCCGTGCCCTCGATCGGGGTGGGGTCGCCCCACACCCCCTCCTGCGCCGGCCCGTAGATGTGCCAACTCGTGGTGTCGATGTAGAAGTCGCCGTCGATGCCGAGACCGGGTTCGGGCGAGCCCTGCCCGGACAGCACCGCGTAGCCGCGGACTCCCGGAGACCCCTGGGGCCCCTGCTTCCCCGGCTCGCCCTGCTCACCGGTGGGGCCTTGGTCGCCCTGCGTGCCGACCGGCCCCCGCTCGCCGGCCGGTCCTGCGGGGCCCCGCTCTCCCCGAGGACCCGCCGGGCCCTGCTCGCCGGCCGGGCCGGCTCCCGCCGGGCTCAGGTACGCCGTCACGTCGACCACGACATCCACCAGGCCGACGTGGTTGTAGATCGCGATCGCGCCGTCGTGGCCGACCGCCGTGGTGACCTGGTTGGCGATCGGGCCGTCGCCTGCCGACCAGTTCAGCGTGCTGGTGCCCGGCCGGGGGTCACCGGCACCATGCACCGTCAGGTAGCTGCTCGCCGTCCCGTTGACCGCCGTCACGTTGGCGACCACGCCGGTGGCGGTCGCCGGCACCTCGCATCGGTCGAGCACGACGAGCTCGCGGGTGTCGCCTCCGGCGAGCGGTTCGGCGTCGGCGCGCGTGTCGAGCGCGCGACAGGGGGTGATGGTCGTGATGCTGCTCGCCGTCGTCGACGCCGAGGCGGTGATCAGCGCCGTGCCACCGCCCATCGTGACGGTGATCGCCGCGCCGATCGCCGCCCAGCGGCTGCGCCCCAGTCGCGCCCGCCCCGCCGACCGGCCTCTGTCGTCGCGCGCCGTCGACGCGGCCCGTGCCCGATCCTTCGCAGCAGTCGTCCCGCTACTCCCGTTCATCTCGTCCTCCCGAATGGCGCGCGGGTGCTTCCCGGCGTCCGGGAGTTGTCGGGACTGACAGGGGCGACGTTGAGCCGCGATCTTGTGGAGCCGTCAGAAATGATGCAGATGCACTACGGGTGATCGACCACGTGGGTCACCACGTCGACGGTGATGTCCTCGCCGGGTGCCAGCAGCCAGGTTCCGCCGTCGGTGCCGATCATGAGCTCGTGCGCGGTGGCCCGGTGGCGGTGGCCGGGTTCGAGCCGCGTGAGCACCACGCCGATCTCGTCGAGCGGATACCGGTGCGCGGCGGGCATCACCGGTTCGGCGAGCGGCGTCGGATCGAGGACCGCGAGCAACTCCTCGACGTCGATCTCCTTCGAGGTCAACCCGCCGCGGACCACGTTGTCGCTCGCGCCCATCAGTTCGATGCCGCATCCCCCCAGGTAGGCGTGCAGGTTGCCGGCGCCGAGGTGGATCGCCTCACCCGGTGCGAGCACGACGTGGTTGAGCAGGATCGTCACCGCCACGCTCGGTTGGCCGGGGTACATGGCGTCGAGCCGGGTCACCCGTTCGGCTTCGGGCCGACGGCTCGCCGCGCATGCCGCGACGACGGGCGCCGGGTCGAGTCGGCCCCGGTACAGCGCTTCGATCGCTCGCCCCGGTCCCTCGTCGCGGACGAGGTCGGCCAGCTCGGTCAGGCCCAGCTCGCGGAGCAGGTCGAGTGTGGCGTCGACCGGGCGGACACCGCACAGTGCCTCGAAGGGCGTGAGGGCGCACAGGAGCTCGGGCTTCGGGTTCGGGTCGGGGTAACGGCCGTCGCGGAACCCGAGCTCGGCCCGGGCCCGGTCGGGGTGTGTCTGCAGCGAGAGCGGTCGGGCGGCCGCGAGCACCTTGAGCAGGTACGGCAGCTCGCCGGTCACGTCGCGCAGCGGGGTGCCGTCGTCGAGCGTGGCCGGCCCGCTCGGGTGAGTGCCGAGCCACAGCTCGGCCCACGGACGGCCGTCGGGCTCGACGCCGAGCAGCTCGGGGATGAACGTCGGGTCGCCCCAGTCGTAGTGCTGGACGACACCGTGGACCCGCTGCACCGGGCCAACGGTAGCGCTAGAAGAGGCGGAGGTCGTCGGGGCGGAGGCCGCGGAGCTCGTCGTAGTCGACCTCGACCCAGCGGAACCCGCGGGCTTCGGCCAGCACCCGGGCCTGGGGCTTGATCGACTGGGCGACGAGCACGCCGCGGACCATGCCGAGCGACGAATCCAGCTGCAACCGTTCGATGTAGCGGGCGAGCTGCTCGACCCCGTCGATCTCGCCGCGCCGCTTGACCTCGACGGCGACCGTCGTCCCGACCGGGTCCCGGCACACGAGATCGACCGGCCCGATCGCCGTCGGGTACTCGCGTCGCACGAGCGTGAGCCCGTCCTCGATGGCCTCGGGGGAGGCGGCGAGCAGTTCCTGCAGGTGCGCCTCGACACCGTCCTTCTGCAGACCGGGGTCGTCACCCAGCTCGTGGCCGACGTCGGAGATCACCTCGTGCAAGGTGATCGTGAGCGTCTCGCCCTTCGGGTTGGTGACGACCCAGCGGTCGCCCTCGTCGACGAGCGTGTTCGGGGCGTTCATCCAGTTGAGCGGCTTGTAGGCACCGCCGTCGGCGTGGATCGCCACGCACCCGTCGGCCTTGACCATCACGAGCCGCGTGGCCTCGGGGAGGTGGGCGGCGAGCCGGCCGGCGTAGTCGACCGAGCAGCGGGCGATGACGAGGCGCACGCGCGCCGAACCTAACGGAGCGCGCCCACGTGGTCGCGCATCCGCTTCTGGATCAGCTCGCGGCGCTGTTGCAGCTCCCGGTAGGTGAGCTGGTTGGTGTCGGGCTCCAGTCCGAACCCGGCCTTCACCCCGTCCAGGTCGATCTCGACCGAGGTCGGATCGATGCCCAGCTCACGGCTGAGGCGTTCGCCGTGACGCTCGGCGAACAGCATCGAGATCGCCGTGATCTCGGCGAGGATGTCGAGGTCGGGGGCCAGCCGGGCGATCGCACCGTCCAGGAAGACCATGTTCTTCACGTAGAGCATCAGCTCCTTGGGCAGCTTGGCCCCGTAGGCGAGCAGGGCCTTCACGACGCGTTGCACCTCGGCGACCAGCTCCTCGCCGGTCAGCGTCGTCGGGTCGACGGGCGTCTGGTCCAGCCGGAGATCGCGGATGACGGCGTCGAGATCGGTGTCGATCGGCAGCGCCCCGAGGTCGCGCAGGGCGGCGATCTGGCCTCGGACGTCGTTGGTCGTCGCGCCGAGCATCAACCGCAGGAACGCCAACCGTCGCGCACCGGTCAGCCGGCCGACGATCCCGAAGTCGAGCAGCGCGGTGCGGCCGTCGGCGAGCACGAACAGGTTGCCGCCGTGCAGGTCGCCGTGGAACACACCGTGGACCAGGGCGCCCTCCATGAACGCGATCATCCCGGTGCGGATGACGCCCTCGGTGTCGATGCCGGCGTCCTGCATGCCGGCGACGTCGTCGAAGTTGAAGCCCGAGACGCGCTCCATCACGAGCACCCGCCGACTGACGAGCTCCGGGTGCGGCCGCGGTACGACGTAGCCGTCCTGGCCCAGCTCGTGCAGCATCTCGGCGATGTCGAGCATGTTGGCGGCCTCCATCCGGAAGTCGAGCTCCTCGACGATCGTCTCGGCGAACAGCTCGACCAGCGCCGGCGGGTTGGCCAGCGCCGCGACCGGGATCCGACCGACGAGGTGTGGCGCGAGCCACGCCATCACCCGCAGGTCGCGGCGCACGAGGCGGTCGACCGACGGTCGCTGGACCTTGACGACGACGTCGATGGACCGCCCGGCGTCGGTCCGCAACCGGGCGGCGTGGACCTGGGCGATCGATGCCGCCGCGAGCGCTTCGGTGTCGAACGACTCGAAGATGTCCTCGAGTCGGCCGCCCAGGTCCTGCTCGACGGTGCGGCGGACCACCTCGAACGGTTCCGGTGGGACCTGGTCGCGACACTTCTTGAACTCGGTCACGAGCTCGGGCGGGAACAACCCCTCGCCGGAGGAGATGATCTGCCCGAGCTTGATGTAGGTCGGGCCGAGCGTCTCCGCGGCTTCACGAAGGCGCCGGGCGATCTCCGTGCGGCTCTCCGACGCCGTGGCGTAGCGGCCTCGCCGCTTGCCCCACAGCCACGGGCCGACGGCGCGACCGAGGTGACGCAGGACGGTCACGACCCGGGCACCGGGAGGCCGCCGCGACGGCCGGGTCAGCACGGGCACCTCGCCCTGGGCGCGACGTCGCAGGGGAACGGCCAACGGGAGCCAGCGCACCTCGTCGCGCTCGACCACCCACGGCGGATCCCCGGTGAAGGCCCCCCACGAGCGGTCGGTCGGTTCGGTCATCGGGCCATGATGCCCGCGGATCGACCCGTCGCGCCTCGCCAGGCGCGGACGTCACACCGCGGTGCACTATGTTGCACGGTCGATCCGAGGGGCGACCGCCCCGTCTGCACGGTTGGGGGACCGATGTACTACGTGACCGACACGACGCTGTCCGAGCGCTTCCCGATCTACACGCGGGCGAACGTGGGGGAGGTGTTCCCCGACCCGGTGACACCGCTCACGAGCGACACCGGGCTGTGGCTCGCCGAGCTCGGCTGGCGCGACGCCTGGGAGCGGATGGGCGCGTTCGAGCACGACGAGTTCCCCGACGACGAGTTCTGCCAGCTCGGCGTCGTCGGCGGCTACGGCTACCTGAACGCCTCGCTGATCCGGCTCTTCGGCGAGCGGGCCCCCGGGCTCTCGTGGAAGGACATGGACGAGCAGTTCTTCGGTGCGCAGCCCGGCATCCCGGACTACGTCGAGCAGCCCGGCGACGTCCGGCCGGACCTGTCCGAGAAGCTCGGTGAGACGTTCGCGTGGGTCTTCGGGCAGACCTCGCTCGACGACCTCACCCGGCTGACCGAGCACCGGCGGATGACCATCGAGGTCCGCGAGCAACGCCCGGACCTCACGACGCTCTCCGACGGCGAGCTGTGGGAGCGCTACGACCGGTACGTCCACGTGCACCGCGAGTTGTTCGCCGAGCACCTGTTCACGACGTACATGGCGACCGTGCCGGTCGGGGTGATCAACGGCGTGGCGAGCGCGGTCGGGCGGCCCGACCTGATCATGCCGATCCTGAGCGGCATCGGCGACGTCGACTCCGCCGAACCGAGCCACGTGATGTGGGAGCTGTCGCGCCTCGACCCGGCGAGCGACGAGTTCGAGGCGGGGTTCGCCGACTTCCTCCACCGGTTCGGCAGCCGTGGGCCCAACGAGTGGGAGGCTCGGTCGCCGACGTGGGAGACCCGGCCGGCCCTCGCGCTCGCGGCGATCGACCGGATGCGGGCGGCGCCGGAGACGGCGTCTCCGGTGGTGCACCACGCCGAGCGGGCCGCCCAGCGCGCCGCTGCGGCCGACGAACTGCTGGGGCTCGTCGAGGCCGACGCGGCCACCCACGGTCAGCTGGCGGCCGCGATCGCCTGCTCGGCGGCATGGCTCCCCGGCCGTGAGCGCACCAAGACGAACAACATCCGGCTGATCCACGAGATGCGGATGCCGATGCGCGAGCTCGGCCGCCGGATGGTCGAGCGGGGGGTGTTCGACGAGGTGGAGGACTTCGGGTTCGTCCGGGCGGCCGAGATGGACACGCTCATCGACGGCGACGCGGCGTCGCTGACCGCGACGATCCGCGAGCGGCGCGCCGAGTACGCCACGCTCGGCGAGCGCATCCCGCCGTTCGTGTTCGTCGGCTCGACCGACGGACCCGACTCGTGGGAGGTCCGCGGTGCCCGTCGGGCCGACACGCTCCTGACCGATCAGACCCTGCAGGGGATGCCGGGTTGCCCGGGTCAGGCCGAGGGGCGCGCCCGCGTGATCCTCGACTCCAACGATCCGACCGCGCTGGAGCCGGGCGACATCCTCGTCGCTCCGATCACCGATCCGTCGTGGACCCCCTTGTTCGTGCCGGCCGCGGCGGTCGTCGTCGACGTCGGCGCGGCGCTGAGCCACGCCATCATCGTCAGCCGGGAGCTCGGCATCCCGTGCGTCATCTCGGCGACCGACGCGACGCGACGCATCCCCGACGGTGCGAGGGTCCACGTCGACGGCAGCAGTGGCCTGGTGACCGTGCTCGACGGCTGATCGACCGGCGGATCGGGTGCCGGCCCGACGCCGGTGTCAGTGCGCGCCGTGGGCGTGGTTGCAGAAGTGCTCCTCGCCCTCGGCCACCTGACCGGCGCCCACACCGTCGAGCGCGGCGAACGGCCCGCACTCGTGCGGCCGGATCCAGACGTGGATCATCGGCGCCGGGTCCATCTTCTGCAGGTGGTCGGGGCACTCGCCGCCGATCTCGATCACGGCACCGACCCGTGGCGCCTCCGTGTCGCGGGTGAAGCACAGGTCGTCGTGGATGTGCCACTGCATCAGGCGGCCACCCCAGTCGGGGATGTCGTCGAGCGACATGTCGCTCGGGAGCATGTACATCGCCGACACGAGCTTCTTCGAGCCGTCCGGCTGCGGTTCGTAGACGAGGCTCTCGGGGTAGTTGGGGTCGAGCCAGACGTCGTCGTCGATCCAGTCCCACTGCACGTAGTGCTCGTGGCCGGTCCCGCCGTCGCCGATCGAGCGGAATCCCGCCGCCTCGGCGACCTCGGGGTCGGCCCACTGCGGGAGGTACCACAGGGTGCGCGCGACCAGGTTCTCGGCGAACGCCTGCTGCTCGGGGGTCACGCCCTCGACACCGCCGAGATCGATCGGCAGGTCGGGGTCGTACGGTTCGGGCGGCACGACGGCGTCGCCGTGATCGTGCCCGTCGTGCCCGTCGTTCCCGTCGTTCCCGTCGTTCCCGTCGTGCCCGTCGTGCCCGTCGTGATGGTCGTGGGCGCACTGGTCGGCGCGCTGTTGGACGCCCGTGGCCGCCTGGCCGGCACCGTGACCCTCGAGCGCGGCGAACGGGCCGCAGTCGTGCGGCGCGATCCAGACGTGCACCATCGGGTTGTCGCCGCCCGCGAGCACGGTGCCGGGCGGGCACACGCCACCGTGATCGTCGGTGACCGCCTTGACCGCGGGGTTGCCGTCGTCGTCGAGGCCCCAGCACAGGTTGTCGTGCACGTGCCACTCCATGAGTGGTCCGGCGAAGTCGAGCAGTTCGGGGTCGTCGACGGGTCGGTTCGAGGCGATGAACATCGCGGAGACGAGCGTGCGCTCGTCACCGTCGACCTCGTAGACCAGTGACTCGGGGTGGCGCGGGTCCAAGAAGTGCTCGTCGAAGATGTAGTCGGTGTTGATGAAGTGCTCGAAACCGGTGCGGGCGTCGCCGATCGAACGGAAGCCGAGCTCGGCGATCGACTCGACGTCGGCGAACCGGGGGAGCACCTCGAGCGTGTCGGCGACGAGCTGCTCGGCCCGGGCCTGCTGCTCGGGGGTCACCCCGGGGACACCGGAGAAGTCGATCGGCCCGGTCGGGTCCCACGGACGCGGCCACGTTGGCTGTTCGAGGGCGACACCGGCCGTCGCACCGTGCTCGTGGTCGTCGGTGTGCTCGTGCTCGTGGTCGTCGGTCTGGTCGTGGTCGTCGGTGTGGTCGTGGTCGTCGTCGTGATGGTCGTGGTCGGCGTCGTCGCCGTGTGCATGGTCGTGGTCGTCGGTGTGTGCGTGGTCGTCGGTGTGGTCGTGGTCGTCGGTGTGTGCGTGGTCGTCGGTGTGTGCGTGGTCGTGGGTGTGGTCGTGACTGGCCGCGTCGACCATCGCCGGGACCGAGAGCGCCACCACCAGGAGTGCGGCACCTGCGACCGGGACCTGACTCGTGGGGAGGACCCGACCGACGAGCACGATGGTCCCGCCGACCACGGCCGCGACGGCGAGCAGCGCGGCGAACGAGTCGGCCAGGCCCAGTGGCTCGGGCCGCTGGAGTCCGTCGATCCACCCGATCCCGACCGCCCGCGTCACGCCCCAGAACACGAAGGCGACGGCGTTGGCGCCGATCAACCCGATCGCCGCGGCCCGAGCCGTCGGGCGGAGGAGGGCGAACAGCGCCACGGCGATCTGGACGACGGCGGCGAGGATGAACAGCCGCACCATGCCCGCGTGTTCACCGTGGCTCCCGACGGCCGTCGCGTGGATGATCCCGGCGCCCGCCGACGCGAGCGCAGCTGGCACCAGCGGCCCGGCGCCGTCCGCCGAGCGGACGGTCGGCGATGTGTGCGTGACGTCTCCCCCTGGCATCTGCGGGAGTCTACGGGCGGGGGCCGGCTCCGCTCAGGTCGGCGGGTCGTCGGGTTCGCACGCCGTCGGCTTCCAGCTGGCGAGCGCGTCGAGCCCACCTGTGCCGTCGAGGAGCGCCCGGCGGAACGCCACCGCGTTGGCGGGCGCCGCGGCCGCGAGTTCGTCGACGAGTCGCAACCGACGGCTGCCGCCCGTCCCGTCGTCCACCACGATCTCGCGCAGCGGGCGACCGTCGCTCGTCGACCCGATGGTGATCTCGATCACCACCTGGTCGACCTCGGAGCCGTCGGCGTCGCGGAAGGACACCGCCAGATCGCACGGGAACCGGGCGACGGCGTCGGTGCTCACGAGCGCGGCCACTCGAACGAGAACAGCTTCCGCTCACGCGAATAGCTCGCCTCGATCCCTGCGCCGAGGGCCTCCGCCTCGAACCCGTGCTCGGTCACGTACGACAGCGTCAAGGTGTTCTTCGTCGTCGAACCTTCGCCCTCGATCGCCAACGTGACCTTGGTCTTACGGGCGCTCTCGACACCGATCTCCTCGAGCTGTTGGGCCAGTTCGTTGCGCGCCGATGCGAACGAGTCCGACAATCCGCCGAGCGCGTCGGCCGTCTCGAGCAACACGCTCGCGTGCTGAGGCAGCGACATGCTGCTCCCGCGGAGGTACTCGATCACCCGGCGGAGCTGCGCGCCGGCGGCGACGATGGTGTCGGTGAGCTGCATCGCATCCCAGTGGCCGAGCTCGATGTCGAGCGCGTACTCGATCTCGTACTCGGGTTCGTCGCCGAGCCCGACCTCGGCCTCGATCGAGCCGGAGCCGGGGCCGATCTCGATCTCGCGCGACACGGACAGCTTCCGCTCGACCTTCCCGACCGGCTTCTGCGCGCCACGCTGCTTGAGCGAGTTCCCCCAGCTGGTCGAGAACAGTCCGGCGGTCGCGCCGGCGGCCCAACCGAGGTAGCTCCAGTCGGTCTCCTTGCCGGCCCGGCCGAGCTGGCTGGAGCCGCCGGCGCCACTCGACTCGAGCGTGGACTTCGAGTACGACGTCGCGGACGTGACCTTCGCGCTGGCCGCCGCGGACACGCCGATGGAGTCCTCCGCGTCCAGTTCGAGTTCGAGTGCGCCGCCCAGACCGATGTTGACCTGCGCGTTCTCATCGTCGGCGAACACGTCCCGCTCGACCTGGGCGGCCCACTCCTCGGACTCCTCGTAGCCCGAACCCCCCGAACCCCAGAGCCGGTCGGCCAGCTCGCGCGGCATGCTGGAGGACTCCCGACACTGCCGGTAGTAGGCGTAGGAGATGAGGGTGAGCGCCTTCGCGCTGGTCCCGCCCTTGGCCTCGACGAACCCGCCCAGCTTGCCGACCAGCTCCGGGCTGAACCACACGGGCAGGGCGCCGCCGTAGCCGACCATGATCTCGACGCCGAGCTCGACGCCATCGTCGTCGCGCGAGACCTCGCCGGACATGTCCAGTTGGATGAACGACGTCGGGCTGAGGGGCACTTTGACGCTCGCCTCGATCTCCGCGCTGTCCCCCTTCGTCGGCGCGGCGGCATCGAGCAGGGGGGCGAGCTTGGTGAACCCCGACTCGGCGTCGGGTGCGACGATCTCGGGTCCGGTGGGTGCTCGGCCACCTCGCCGCCGCTTCGCCGCCTGGCGACGGCGCCGATTGCGTCCGCCACGCTTGGGCTTGCGACCACGGCGCTTTCGCTGGATGCGACCGATCGGCGGTGACGATGCGCTGCCCTGCTGGCCTTCCTGCTGGAGCGTGTGGACGACCTCGTGGGCGAGCAACTCGCGGCCAGTGTCGGTGCTGGTGTCGGGCAGCCCGTCGCGGAAGAAGATGTCGCGCCCGGTCGTGAAGGCGCTGGCACCGAGCCGGTCGTTCAAGTCGGTCGCCTCGGCGCCGTGATGGAGCCGCACTCGGGACAGGTCGGCGCCGAGTGCGGTCTGCATGGACCGTCGGACGGTCAGCGGGACGGGACGACCGCCGGATCGGGCCCGCTGGATCCGCTCGGAGGTGTCCGGGTCGAGGGGGCCGCCGTCGTCGCCGATGACCGCCGACCGGCGGATCGGGAATCGCCGGACACGCCCCGTGGCGAGCGGCTCCCCCTCGGAGCTCCCGGCGTCGGGAGCCGCCAGCGCATCCACCACCTGACGAGCGATCCGGTCGGCCTCGTGCTCGGCGGGATCGTCGCTCGCGCCGACCCGGAGCTCGGGCACCCCGGGCGACGGACGGGTCGCTCCCCGTGAGCTGGGCGTGCGGTCGTGGGAGGCCTCGTCGACGGACGCACCGGAGGTGTCGGTGCGTTCCGACAGCGCGGAGCGCGCGAAGCCCACCATGTGCTCCGAGGTTAGTCGCGGTGCCGATCGGGTCCGGCGCGATCGTCGAACAGCGGCGCTCGCTCCTCGCGCAGCGCCGCCACGCCCTCCCGGTACTCGGCGGTCCCCATGGCGAGGTCCATCAGCCGCTTCGACCCGGCCGTGGACGCTGCGGGGTCGGCGCGCAGCAGGTCGTCGTAGAGCTGACGCTTCGTGGTCGCGGCCGCGTTCGGTCCGACCGTCGTGGCGAGGCGGTGGGCGTACGCGTGAGCCCGGGCGAGGCAGTCGTCACCGTCGTCGGCCACGTCGTTCCACAGGCCCCAGTCGGCGGTCTCGGCGACGGTGACGATCCGACCCGACAGCAGCAGGTCCGCGGCGCGCGTCGTGCCCACCAGCCTCGGGAGGGTCCAGCTCAGGCCGTACTCGGCGGGAATCCCGAGCTTGGGCGCCGCCGTCGTCAGCTTGGCGGGCGCCGCGCCGAACCGGAGATCGCAGGCACACACCAGTGCGAGGGCGATGCCCGCGCACGCCCCGTTCACCGCTGCGATGATCGGGACGGGCATCCCGTACTGCCAGGCGAAGTCGTCGTCGAACTCCGGGCGGACACCGTGGCCCGGCATCGCCACCGCGTCGGTCAGGCCGGTGTCGTACCCACCCTTGGTGGCATGCCCGGCCAGGGCGTCGCTGTCGCCGCCCACCGAGAACGCTGGTGGGGTGCCGGTCACGACGACGGCCCGGACCGACGTGGCCGCCTCGATCTCGGCCATCGCCGCCCGGTACTCGGCGTGCATCCGTCCGGTCCACGCGTTGTGGCGGTGGGGGCGGTGCAGCACGACCGTCGCGACCGGGCCGTCGGTCTCCAGC
>SKSP01000063.1 GCA_007122945.1 Ilumatobacteraceae bacterium
GCGTTCGCCCATCTCGTGCCCGCCGAGGCGGTCGCGTCGTCGGGCGACGCCGAGCTCGACCGGGCGACGCTGTTCCACCGCTCTCGCACCGCGCTGGGAGGCGCCGGCGGGCGTCGCGTGCTGTACGTCGACGACGTCGACCTGCTCGACGAGCTCTCCCGGGCGCTGCTCGTGTCGTTGATCACCGACCGGACCGTCTTCGCGGTGCTGACGATGCGCTCTGGCCGCCGGGCGGCGGTCGACCACCTGGTCAAGGACGGCCACGTGGCGCGGATCGACCTCGCGCCGCTCCCGTCCGAGACCGTCGAGGCGCTGCTCCACCTCGCGCTCGGTGGCCCGGTGGTGACCGAGACGACCCGGCAGCTCGTCGATGCGTCGCTCGGCAACCCCGGCATCGTGCGCCAACTCGTCGAGGCGTCGATCGAGGCGGGATCGCTGCGATGCGTCCACGGCGTATGGGAGCTCGACGGTCCGGTCCGCACCTCCCCGACGCTCGAGAGCCTCGTCGTCGACCGGCTCGCGCTCGTCGAGGGCGAGCAGCGACACGCCGTCGAGCTCCTGGCGGTCGCCGGCGAGCTCGGGCTCGACCTCCTCACGCGCATCACGGGCGACGCCCCGGTCGAGGAGCTCGAGCGGCTCGGCTTGCTGCGCCTGCGCCTCGACGGGCGCCGCCACGAGGTGGCGCTCGCCCATCCGCTGTACGGCGAGATCGTCCGGGGTCGGCTGCCGAGCCTGCGCGCCCGGCGGCTGCGGGGCGAGCTCTCCGAGGCGCTCGCCTCGTTCGGGGCGCGCCGTCGCGACGATCGCATCCGCACCGTCGCGTGGCAGCTCGACGCCGGCGGCGAGATCGACGCCGAGTTGCTGGTCGAGACGGCACTGCTGGCCCTGCTGGGCGGTGATCTCGACACGGCCGAACGGTTGCTCGACCGGGCCGCGGCGACCGACCGTTCGCCCGAGGTCGTGCAGCTGATGGCCGAGCTGGAGTTCCGGCGCGGGCACGCGGACCGCGTCGAGCAGCTGCTCGGTTCGATCGACACGAGCCAGCTCGACGATCGCCGGCGGGTGCAGATCGTCCGTCGCCGCGCCAACAACGTGTTCTTCGCGACGGCCGACCACCGCGGCGCCGTGGTGATCGTCGAGCGCGAGCTCGCCGACCTCCGCGACCCGGCGGCCGTCGGGAGCCTCGAGGCGTTCTTGTCGCTGCTGCTGACGAACGGCGGCGAGGTCGCCCGGGCGATCGGGCGGGTCGAGGCCGCGCTTCCGGCCGCGTCCGGCGTGGCGCGCGTCGAGCTGCTCCGGTCGCTGTCGCTCGCCCTGGTCCACTCGGCGCGCCCCCTCGCCGGGCTCGAGCTGGCGCGGGAGGGGCAGGAGCTCCACGAGCAGCTCGACGACGACCCCAGCCTGCCGGGGATCTCGATGTTGCTCTTCGTCGAGGTGGTCGCGCTCACCGCGACGGGCGATGTCGGAGCGGCACGGCTCGCGGCCGAGCGGGTCAAGCAACGGCACCCCGGGGCGCGGACGAGCTGGATCGACACCGCCATCGGGCGCCTCGAGCTGATGGCGGGGCGAACGGCGGCCGCGCGGCGCGCGCTCGCCCCGGTCATCCACCACGCCCGTGCCCATCAGCACGGGCAGGTCGAGCGCTGGGTGCTGGCGCTCCACGCGTGCACCCACCTGCTCGAAGGGCACCCCGAGCGGGCGGTGCCGGAGCTCGAGCGAGTGGCCTCGCTCGAAGACGACGGTCGGGCGCTCTATCACCCCGAGATCGACCGGGCCCACGCCTGGCTGGCCGCGAGCAGCGGCGAGCTCGAACGGGCGCGCGAGATGCTCCTGGGGTCGGCCGCCGATTGCGAGGCGCGCGGTGTGATGGGGATGGTGTCGTTGCTGTTGCACGACGTCGCCCGGTTCGGTGCGCCGGCGTCGGTGGCCGACCGGTTGGAGGCGATCGCCGCGGCCAGCGACGGTCCGTTGTTCGTCGCGCGCGCCGACCTCGTGTCGGGGACGGTCACCGGCGACGTCGAGCGGATCACCCGGGCACTCGACTCGTTCGAGCGTGGCGGAGCCCGGCTCTACGCGGCGGAAGCGGCGGTGGCGCTCTCGCGTGCCCTGCACGACCACGGCCGCCGCGACGAGGCGGCGGAAGCGGCACTGCGTGCCGACGACCTCCGGCGGGTGGCCGGCGTACGACTCGTCAGCCCCGCGCTCGACCCGGGTCCGGAGTGACCCGCGCACCGTCGAGCATCGCCTCGGCGATGATGCGGTAGAGCCCGCGCCACGCGTCCGCCACCCCGGCAGTGAGGTCGTCGCCGAGGGCGGCGGCGAGGCCGGCCAGCAGCGCCGAGCCGACGGCCTCGTAGCCGTGGGACGTCGCGCCGTAGCCCCGGTGCCGGGCCCCGAGCTCGCGGGCCCGGACCACGAAGCCGTCGAAGTCGGACGCCACCTCGGCGAGGAAGACCACCTCGTCGGTGAGCTTCGCCCGTTGCGCCGTCAGGTCCGCCGGGAACAGCCCTCGGGCCTCGGGCCACTCGGCGAAGAGCCGCTCGTAGAACGCGGTCGAGAACGACTCCGCACGCCGCTCGACCAGCGCGGCCGAGCGGGCGACCTCGTCGAGCTGTTCGGGCGTCACAGCAGGCCTCCTGCAACGGCGACGAGCGACGTGCCCAGCGTCGCGGCCACGGCGACGGCGATGCCGATCACGACGACCCACGACATCGAGCGACCGCGGACCGCGAGCACCAGCCCGGCGAGCACCGCGGCGACGACCGCGGCGAGCGGGATCGAGCCGCGCGCGGCGCCCACCGTCGAGCTGACGACCAGGGAGGTGACGGCGGCGGTCCCGCCGTGGTGGACCGCCTGCTCGAGGCGAGGTGGGAGCACGGTGTCGCGGGCGGCGACGAGTGGCGCGATCCGGAACAGCGCACTGCCGAGGCCGACCGCTGCGAACACGAGCCAGCTGCTCACGGCCGCGCTCCGG
Organism: Ilumatobacteraceae bacterium; assembly: GCA_007122945.1. Taxonomy (GTDB): domain Bacteria; phylum Actinomycetota; class Acidimicrobiia; order Acidimicrobiales; family Ilumatobacteraceae; genus SKSP01. The sequence continues at coordinate 2,975 of SKSP01000063.1, forward strand.
CGGTGACCTGGCGGCGTGCGGCCCCGATCCCGGCGCCGCACGCGATCGCCAAGAGCATCCCGGCCCCGGAAGGCCAGCCGAGGGCGACGACGGTCACCCCGGCGGCCGCGACCACCGTCCATCGACCGCTCGGGTCGCGCAGCCGTGGGGCGATCAGCACCACGAGGCACAGTGGGACGGCGACCCCGAGATCGGCGACGGGACCACCGCTCGTGCCGACGAACACGCCGACGGTGATCATCGTCGCCCAACCGACGAGGAGCGTGACGGCGGCGCCGAGGTAGTGGGCGCGCCGGTCGGCGTCGCTGCCGGGCGCTCGCGCCCGACGCTCGGCGATCGCCCAGCTCGGGTCGATCAGCAACAGCGCGCCGACCAGGCGGAACCAGCGCGGCTGTGCCGCCCACGACGACCGCATCGAGGCGCTGTACAGGGCGAGGCGGGCGTTGACGAGGAGCCCCGTGAAGGCGGCGACCAGCGCGGCTCCGGCGTCGAGCGCCTGCAGCGTCGACAGCAGTGCACTCCCGCTGATCACGGTCCAGATGCCGACCCAGCCGGCGACGGGTTCGGCGTGGGATGCGATCGCGCTGCCGACGACGAGCGCGAACGGCGCATAGCCGACGAGGAGCGGGACCGCTTCGGCGGCGCCGAGCGCGACCTCGCTGCGTCGTCGCGGTCTCGCCGTCCGGTGGGTCGGTTCGAGCGTGGTGATCACGGTGGTCCCTTCGTGCCTGTGTCGGGAGTCGGTGTCCGGCGCGTGGTGCGACCGGTGCGGCCATCGTGCGCCGTGCGGACCGGCGAGTCATGGAGACACCGTGGAGAACCCGTGGAACCCGGATCCACGCGGTCTCCACGGTGTCTCCAAGCATCTCGCCCGCTCGCAGCGCAAGGTCGTGGTCGTCCGACCGAGAGGAGACCACCGTGAACCACCACACCCACGACCGATCGCTGCGGTACGCGCTCATCTGCAGCCGTCCGACCTTCGACCACGAGGCGATCCATCGCGCCGACGTGCAGGCCGCCCGCGGGCGACGCCACCGGCACCGCACCCGGACCTGGGCGCGGACGCTCCCAGTGGCCGGTCCGACCGCTGCACGCCGCACGGGCGGACGCGGGCGATGAGCGGCGCCGCGTCCACCGACGCGCTGCGGATCGGCGACCGGGCCCGGCGCTCCCGACGCATCACCCACGCCGACATCGAGCGCTTCACCGCCATGACGGGCGACCGCAACCCGCTCCACTACGACGCCGATCTCGCTGCGGCCAGCCGCTTCGGAGGCATCGTCGTCCAAGGTGGCGTGACGTCCGGCCTGCTCAACGCCGTGGTGGCCGAGGACCTGCCCGGCCCGGGGAGCGTCTTCCTCCACGCCGACTGGTCGTTCCGGGCACCCGTCCGTCCGGGCGACACGATCACCGCCGAGGTCGAGGTGACCGGCCATCGCACCGACAAGCCGATCACCGAGTTGCGCACGACGATCACCGACCAGGAAGGCACGGTCGTGCTCGAGGGCACCGCCGTGGTCTGGCGCGACCCGACCGTCGCGGCGGCGTCGCGATGAACGCCGTGTTGCCGGACCGGTTGCTCGGCGTGTGGGCGCACCCCGACGACGAGACCTACCTGAGCGCGGCGCTGATGCGCCGGGTGGTCGCGGCCGGCGGCCACGTGACCGTGGTGAGCGCCACGCGCGGGGAACGGGGCGGTGACGCAGCCGTCGCCGGGCCCCGGCTGGCGGCGCGCCGCGAACACGAACTGCTGGCCGCGATGGCCGAGCTCGGCGTGACCGACGTACGCGTCCTCGGCCACCCCGACGGGTCGTGCGCAGTCCGCGACCCCGAGCACGCGGCCGACGAGGTGACCGCGATCCTGCGAGACGTCCGCCCCGACGTCGTCGTCACGTTCGGTCCCGACGGGATCACCGGTCATCCCGATCACGTCGCGGTCGGGTGGTGGACGACGCTCGCGGTGCGGCGGCTCGCCGAGCCGCCGCAGCTGCTCTACGCCACGATGGTCCGCGACTTCGTCGATCGGCACCGCCGCCGGTACCCGGAGCTCCCGCTCACCGTCGAGGGCGACCCGGTGGCCGTCGACGCTACGTCGCTGGCGCTGCGCATCGTCCCGTCGCCCGACGAGCGGCGGCGCAAGCGGGCCGCCCTCACCGCGCACCGGTCGCAGACCGAACCGCTGATCTCGCTGGTCGGCCACGACCGTCTCCACGACTGGTGGATCGACGAGACGTTCCGCGAACCGACGACGGCCGAGCGGCTCGCCGAAGGTCACGGCGTCTCCACGACCTCTCCAGACGTCCTCCAAGCCTCGGCGCCCGCCCTCGCGCACAGTGGAACCACGAGTGGTCGCACCGGCGATCACCCGATCGAGAACAGGACCGATCGATGAACCGCTCCCCGAACATCTCCCCGAACATCCGGCACGACGCTCTGCACCGGACCGAACCCCACGACACCCTCACCGCCGACGTGGTGGTGGCCGACGTCGTGGTGGTCGGCGCCCGCTGTGCCGGCGCCGCCACCGCCATGCTGCTCGCCGAGCGCGGCCACGACGTGCTGGTGGTCGACCGGGCGACGTTCCCGAGCGACACCCTGTCGACCCATGCGATCGCCCGGACCGGCGTCGTCCAGCTCGACCGCTGGGGGCTGCTCGACCGGATCGTCGAGAGCGGGGCGCCGGCGATCCGTGACGTCGTGTTCCACAGCGGCGACGCCTCGGTCCATCGCGCCGTCAAGGAGCGGTTCGGCCGCGACTTCGTGATCGCCCCGCGTCGCACGGTGCTCGACCAGATCCTCGTCGACGCCGCGGCGACGGCGGGAGCCCGGGTCCGGACCGGGGTGACGATCGAGGGCGTCCGGCGCGCCGACGACGGTCGGGTGCGCGGCGTGTACGGCCGGACGGGCATCGACCCGATCGAGGTGTCGGCCCGCGTCGTCGTGGGCGCCGACGGCCTGCGTTCCCGGATCGCCCGATCGGTCGGCGCCGAGCTCACCCGCGTCGGTCCCGACAGCGGCACGACGCAGTACACGTACGTCGCCGGTGAGTGGCCGGCGATGGAGTACTTCCTGGGTGACGGCACCTTCGGCGGGATCTTCCCGACCCACGGCGGCGAAGCATGCATCTGGGTGTGCACCGACACCGCCGACGCCGACGTCGCCCGCCGCCGCCACGGCACCCCCGACGCGATGTTCGACGCCCTGCTCCACGACGCGCTGCCCGAGCTCGCCGACCGCTTGCGAGGCGGCACCCGGACGGCGCCGGTGCGCGGCATGCGCCAGCTGCCCAACCAGTTCCGGCGCCCGGTGGGCGACGGCTGGGCTCTCGTCGGCGACGCCGGGTACCACCGCGACGCCGTCACCGGCCACGGCATCAGCGACGCGTTCCGCGACGCCGAGCTCCTCGCCGACGCTCTCGACCGGGCGTTGCGAGGCGACACCGACGAAGCGGTCGCGCTCGCCGGCTACCACGCCGCGCGCGACGCGATGGCCGCCGAGATCTTCGACATCACCTGCGAGTTGTCCCAGTTCCCTCCCGCAGCCCGGTTCGCCGAGCTGCAGAAGGCGCTCGGCCGGGCGATCGATGCCCACGCCGCCGAGCTCGCCGCCCGCCCCCGGCCCGCACCGTGCGTGGCCGCGTGAGCGGACGACGGATCCACCAACCAACACCAACCAATCAACACCAACCAAC
>SKSP01000078.1 GCA_007122945.1 Ilumatobacteraceae bacterium
GGATCTCGTCGGCGAGCCGCCGCGCCGGGCCCTCGGCGCCCACCACCGGGCCGAGCCGCTCGACGCAGTCGGCGACCTCGGTCAGCGAGCGCGGTGCCGTGACCCAGACCCGCACCCCGGCGTCGCGCAGCCGCTCGACGTCGGCTCGCCGGTTCTCCTCCTCGTTGGCGACCACCACGTCGGGTGCGAGGCCGACGATCGCGGCCACGTCGGGGTTCTTCGTCCCTCGGACGCGCGCGGCATGGTCGAACGCGTGCGGCGGCTCGACGCACCACTCGGTGACCCCGACCAGGCGATCCGCGAGACCCCACGACGCCAGGGTCTCGGAGATGCTCGGAACGAGGCTGACGATGCGCCGCGGCTCGTCGACGAGCTCGACGTGGTGACCGAGATCGTCGGGCGCCCTCGTCACGTCACGTCACGTCACGTCAGGGCTGGTACTGGCCGAACACCTCGCGGAGGGCGTCGCTCACCTCGCCGAGCGTCGCCCGGGCGCGCAGCGCGTCCTTCATCGGGTACAGCAGGTTCTGCGAACCGCGCGCGGCGGCCTGCACGTCGGCGAGGCGGGCCTGCACCTCGCCAGCGTCGCGCTCGGCCCGCAACGCGGCCAGGCTCTCGCGCTGCCCCCGTTCCAGCGCCGGGTCGATCGGGAACACCTGGGGCTCGGGCTCGTCGTCGATCGAGAACTTGTTGACACCGACGATCACCCGCTCGTCGTCGTCGATCGACTTCGTGTACTCGTACGCCGCCTGCTCGATCTCGTCCATCTGGTAGCCGGCCTCGATCGCCGCGACGGCACCGCCCATCTCGTCGATCCGCACGATGTACTCCCAGGCCAGCCGCTCGACCTCGTCGGTCAGCGTCTCGACCAGGTACGAGCCGGCGAGCGGGTCGGGGGTGTCGGTCACACCGGCCTCGTACCCGACGATCTGCTGGGTGCGCAGCGCGATGCGGGCGGCCTCCTCGGTCGGCAGGCCGAGCGCCTCGTCGTAGCCGTTGGTGTGGAGGCTCTGCGTGCCGCCCATCACCGCGGCCATCGCCTGCACGGCCACCCGCACGACGTTGTTGAGCGGCTGCTGCGCGGTGAGCGTGGACCCGCCGGTCTGGGTGTGGAAGCGCAGCATCGTCGAGCGCGGATCCTGGGCGTCGAAGCGCTCGGTCATGATGCGGTGCCACATGCGCCGGCTGGCGCGGAACTTGGCGACCTCTTCGAAGAAGTGGTTGTGACCGTTCCAGAAGAAGCTGAGGCGCGGCGCGAACTCGTCGACCGCGAGCCCGGCGTCGATGGCGGCCTGCACGTACGCGATCGCGTTGGCGAGGGTGAACGCGATCTCCTGGACCGCGGTCGAGCCGGCCTCGCGGATGTGGTAGCCGGAGATCGAGATGGTGTTCCACTTCGGGACGTGCTTCGCGCAGTACTCGAAGATGTCGGTGATGATCCGCATCGACTCGCGCGGCGGGTACACGTACGTGCCGCGGGCGATGTACTCCTTCAGCAGGTCGTTCTGGATCGTCCCGGAGATCTGCTCCGACGAGACGCCCTGCTCCTCGGCGACGAGCTCGTACAGCAGCAGCAGGATCGCCGCCGTCGAGTTGATCGTCATCGAGGTGGTGACCGTGTCGAGCGGGAGGCCGTCGAGCAACACCCGCATGTCGTCGATGGAATCGATCGCCACGCCGACCTTGCCGACCTCGCCCTCGGCGCGGGGATGGTCGGAGTCGTAGCCCATCTGCGTCGGGAGGTCGAACGCACACGACAGCCCGGTCTGGCCGGCCGCGAGCAGGAACTTGAAGCGCTCGTTGGTGGTGGCGGCCGAGCCGAACCCGGCGTACTGCCGCATCGTCCACAGGCGGCCGCGGTACATCGACGGGTACACACCGCGGGTGTACGGCGGCTCGCCCGGCGCGCCGAGTTGCGCCTCGGCGTCCCAGCCGTCGAGGTCGGCGGCGGTGTACAGCGGTCGGATCTCGATGCCGGAGTCGGTGTGACGGGGGTCGTCGGCCATGTCCCCGAGCGTAGATCGCCGCAGCCGCGACGACCGCAGGCGGCAACACCCACCCCGGCGTTCGTGTCGGCACATGTCGCTGCCGACGCCGGATGCGCCGACACGAATCCCGTTCAGGCGGCGGCGACGACCGCGATCTCCATGCGCCACTCGGGCCGAGCGAGGGCGGGCACGGTGACGAGGGTCGAGGCGGCCCGATGGTCGCCGAGGAAGCGGTCGCGGGCGGCCATCACGTCGCCGAGCGGTTCGCCGACCACGGCGTAGGTGGTGACCGACACCACGTGGTGGGGGGCCATCTCGGCCTCGGCGAGCATCGCGGAGATGTTCGACCACACGACCTCCGCCTGGTCACCGATCGCCTCGGGCACCGACCCGTCGGGCGCGATCGGGACCACGCCGGAGGTGTGCAGCCAGCGGGTCGCACCCGTGGTGAGCACGGCGTGGGCGTAGTTGGCGGCCGGCGGGGCGATCGACGCCGGCGCGATCTGCTGGTTCTCGCTCACCCGGGGGATCGTCGCACATCGCTACCCTGGGGGCATGGCCATGACCGAGACCGGGACCACCTCGCCGACGATCGACGGGATCGAGCTGACGCCCAAGCAGGTCGGGCTCGAGGGCCCACCCACGTTCGAGACCGTCGAGGACGAGCGCGCCCACCGCAAGGCGAAGTTGGCCGGGGCGCTGCGGGTCTTCGGCCGACTCGGCTTCGGCGAGGGCGTCGCCGGCCACATCACCGTGCGCGACCCCGAGTTCGGGGACCTGTTCTGGGTGAACCCGTTCGGGATGAGCTTCCGCCACATCCGCTCGAGCGATCTGATCCTCGTCAACCACGACGGCGACGTCGTCTACGGCTCGCACCCCGTCAACCAGGCGGCGTTCGTGCTGCACGCCGCGATCCACGCGGCCCGTCCCGAGGTGAACGCGGCCGCCCACGCCCACTCGACGTACGGCAAGGCGTTCAGCTCGCTCGGCATCCCGCTCGCCCCACTGACCCAGGACGCCTGCGCGTTCTACGGCGACCACACGGTGATCGCCGAGCAGGGCGGTGCGGTGGTCTTCGAGGTGGAGGCCGGCCGCGAGTTCGCGTCGAAGTTCCCGACCGGCAAGGCCGCGATCCACCAGAACCACGGGCTGTTCACCGTCGGCGAGACCGTCGACGCCGCGGCGTTCTGGTTCATCACGATGGAGCGCAACTGCCAGGCGCAGCTCGCGGCGATGGCGGCCGGCACCCCGATCGAGGTGCGCGACGACTACGCGCGCTACACGTTCGAGCAGACCGGCCACCCGATGGCGGGCTGGTTGCAGTTCCAGCCGCTGTGGCAGGAGATCTGCCGCACCGATCCCGAGCTGTTCGACTGACGGAACGCCGGGTGGCGCCGTCCCGCCCGGCCGTCGGCCGTTACCTCGACACCGCCACCCCCGAGGCGCTGTTCGTCCTGTCGGCGCTCAGCCAGTACGTCGGCGCGTCGATCGCCGTCACCCTCTTCGACCGGGTCGAGCCGCAGACCGTCGCCTGGTTCCGTGTGATCGGCGCGGCGATCGCACTGCTCGCCGTCTCCCCCGGGTTCCGGCGCGGGTGGACTCGCCGGCAGCTCGCCGCGGCGGCGATCTTCGGGATCGCGACCGCCCTGATGAACCTGTTCTTCTACCTCGGCATCGCCCGCATCGACCTCGGCAAGAGCGTGGCGATCGAGTTCATCGGCCCGATCGCGGTCGCCGCGGTGATGACGCGCACGCCCCGCAACGCGGTCGCCCTCCTGGTGGCGGTCGCCGGCGTGGTGACCCTCGGTGGCGTGGAGCTCGGGGAGAACACGCTCGGGCTCGTGTTCATCCTCGCCGCGTCCGCGATGTGGGCGGCCTACATCGTGGTCGGGACCCGCGTGGCGCAACTCGGTCGGGGCGTGGCCGGCCTCGGCGTCGGTCTCGCCATCGGGAGCGTGGCGATCGCGCCGATCGGCGCACCTTGGAGCGGGCCGGTCTGGGTGTCGCCGACGCTGCTCGTGCTGTGCCTGGCGACCGGTGTGTTCTCGAACGCGATCGGCTACGGCATCGACCAGTACGTGATGCGCCGGATCCCGATCCGCCGCTTCTCGGTGCTGCTCGCCCTGCTCCCGGTCACCGCCGTGTTCGTCGGCTGGGTGGCCCTCGACCAGCGACCGTCGATGCTCGATCTCGCCGGCATCGGCCTCGTGCTCGTCGGCGTCGCCCTGCAAGCGCGCGAGGTGGTCGTCGGCGTCCCCGAACCCGGCTGACCCGAACCGTCCGCGCCGATCGACGGTTTCCGGCCGGTTCCGCCAGACGGTTCGGGGGGCTCGCCTGGAACCGTCCGCGCCGATCGACGGTTTCCGGCCGGTTCCGCCAGACGGTTCGGTCGTCAGTGGGCGAGGCCGGGGGCGCAGAGGCCGTCGAGCTCCTGCACGACGATGCGGTCGCGGTTCTCCCACGTGACCTGGTTCGCCGGGTCGGGCTTCAGGTTGAACACCCGGAACTCCATCTCGGTGGTGTCGACCGACAGGATCCGGCCGATCAACGGCTCACCGAGACCGAGCAGCACCTTGATCGTCTCCAGCGCCTGGATCGAGCCGATGATGCCGGGCAGCACGCCGAGCACGCCGGCCTCGGCGCAGCTCGGGGCGAGCTCGGCGGGTGGGGGCTCGGGCACCATGTCGCGGTACGTCGGCCCCTCGAGCGGGTGGAACACGCTGACCATGCCCTCGAAGCGGAAGATCGAGCCGTGCACCACCGGGATGCCGAGCTTCACGCTGGCGTCGTTGAGCAGGTACCGCGACGGGAAGTTGTCGGCACCGTCGACGATGACGTCGTACCCGGAGATGATGTCGACGATGTTGCTCGCGTCGAGACGGGTGTCGTAGGTGACGACGTCGACGTCGGGGTTGAGCGCGGTCAGCGTCTTCTTCGCCGAGTCGACCTTGCGGTCGCCGATGCGGTCGACGTTGTGGAGGATCTGGCGCTGCAGGTTGGACGAGTCGACCTCGTCCATGTCGACGATGCCGATCGTGCCCACGCCGGCCGCGGCGAGGTACAGCGCGGCGGGCGAGCCGAGGCCCCCGGCGCCGAGCATCAGTACCTTCGACTCGAGCAGCTTGACCTGCCCCTCGACCCCGACCTCGGGCAGCAGCAGGTGCCGCTTGTAGCGATTGCTCTGCTCGGGGGTCAGCGTCGCGGGCTGCTTCCAGGGACGCCCCTCGTCCTTCCAGCGGCCGAACCCGCCGTCCATCGAGACGACGTCGGCGTACCCGAGCTCCTGCAGCGTGCGGGCGGCGAAGGCCGAGCGGACGCCGCCGGCGCAGTACACGACCACGGGCGCGGTCTTGTCGGTCAGGCGGTTCTCGACCTGGGCCTCGAGGTGCCCGCGCGGGATGTGGACGGCGTCGGGGAGGGCGCCCTCGTCGTACTCGTCGGGCTCACGCACGTCGAGTACGAGCGCACCGGCGGCGATGCGCTCGGCGGCACCGGCGGTGTCGACCTCGGAGATCTCGGACTTGGCGGCGGCGAGGAGATCGCGGAACGTTGCCATGCCCCAAATCCTACCGAACCGGTCGGGATTCGCTACCCGCCGATGCCCCCGCTGACGATGGAGGGCAGGACCTCCGAGATCGAGCCGTTGACGACGACGTCGGCGTAGTGGTCCATCGCCGTCTCGTCGCCGTTCACGACGATCACCCGGGCCCCGGCCATCTTCGCTCGCGGGACGCAGTTCGCCGCCGGGTACACGCTCAACGTCGAGCCCACCGCGAGCAGCACGTCGCACTCCTCGCTCACCTGCATCGCCCGGTCGATCACCTCGGGCACCAACGCCTGGCCGAAGCTGATCGTGTCGCTCTTGATGATGCCGCCGCAGACGCGACAGGGCGGATCCTCCTCGCCGGCACGCACCCGGTCGAGCGTCTCTTGCATCGGTCGGCGGTCCTCGCACTCCCAGCAGCGGGTGAACCACACCGTGCCGTGCACCTCGATCACGCGGTCGGGGTCGTGCCCGGCCGCTTGGTGGAGACCGTCGATGTTCTGGGTGACGATCGCGTGCAGCGCACGACGCCGTTCCAGTTCGACGAGGGCGAGGTGGCCGGGGTTCGGCTCGGCCGTCCAGACCGGCGTGTCGAGGCGGTTCCGCCAGGCGAGCTTCCGGACCTCGGGGTCCGCGAGGTAGTGCTGGATGGTGGCCGTCTTCTCGGCGGCCGGGTTCTTCGTCCACAGGCCGTTGGGCCCGCGGAAGTCGGGGATCCGCGAGTCGGTCGAGATCCCCGCCCCGGTGAGCACGGTGATCCGATCGGCATCGGCGATCATGCGGGCGGCGGAGGCGATCGCGGCGTGCAGTTCCGTCATGCCCCGATTGTGCCCCATCGCGTCCGACGACGAGACTCGCGGCGTGACCCGCGCCGCCCGACGCCCCCGATGGCGCATCACCGCCGCGCTCGTCGCGCTGCTGGCGGGACAGGTCGCCGTCGCAGCCGAACCGGCGGGCGTCATCGACGGACCGGCCACCGCCGGCGCGGCCGCCGGGCGCGACGTCGCCTGGGACGCGACCGCGACGTGCGACATCGCGACCGCCGAGGCGCTGTCGGCACGTCACCCCGATGTGCGTCAGTTCGTGCTGACGCTCACCGACGGCTGGACCGACACCCA
>SKSP01000328.1 GCA_007122945.1 Ilumatobacteraceae bacterium
CGCGACCGGCCCTGCGGAGGGGCGCGCTGATGGCCGAACTGCGCTGGGGTGCCGCGACCGACGCCGGTCGCGTCCGCTCCGAGAACGAGGACAACCTGTTCGCCGGCCCGACCCTGTTCGTCGTGGCCGACGGGATGGGCGGCCACCAGGCCGGCGAGATCGCCAGCCAGCTCACCGTGGACCGACTCGAGTCCGGCCTCACGGCCGACACCCCGACGCTGTCCGACCTCGTCGCCGCGATCGACGAGGCCAACCGCGACATCTACGACGCGGCCGTCTCGAACCCCGAGCAGCAGGGCATGGGGACCACCGTCACCTCGCTCGCCGTGATGGAGGACCCCGACGACGGCGAGGTGTTCGCGCTCGCCAACGTGGGCGATTCGCGGACGTATCTGTTCCGCCACGGTCGGTTGCGTCAACTGACGATCGACCACAGCTACGTCCAGGAGCTGGTCGCCGAGGGCCACATCACCCGCGACGAGGCCCGCCACCACCCGCGCCGCAACATCGTCACCCGAGCACTCGGCATCGAACACGCCATCCGGGTGGATTCCTGGAAGCTGCCGATCGTGCGCGGCGACCGGTTCCTGTTGTGCAGCGACGGCCTGGTCGACGAGGTCGACGACGACCAGATCGCCGCCGTCCTGGCCGACCACGACGACCCGCAGGCGGCCGCCGACGAGCTCGTCCGGCTCGCGCTGGAGAACGGCGGGCGCGACAACGTGACGCTGGTGGTCGTCGACGTCCTGGAGGGTGACGATCCGCCGGACCCGACCGAGGAGATCGACGTCGTCCCGGCCTGGGCCGGCAGCGACGCGGCCGGCGACGAACCCGGCGCGAGGTTCGACCCCGACGCACCACCCACCGGCATCGAGGCCGACCCACCCGACGGCGAGCAGCCCGACGACACCGACGGCGACGCGGGCGGAAGCGACGGCGACGGGGCGGGGAACGGCGACGGCGACGGCGGCGGCGACGAGAACGTCGACGGGACCTTCCAGCTCGTCGTGCGGCCCGAAGCCGACGGCGAACCCCCACCCCCGCCGGTGGTCGTGCCCGACGTCGACGACGACACGACGGCCGCCGCGGTCGAAATCCCCGACACCGCCGGTGAGCACCCCCAACCGGCGCGTCGGCGCGGCAGGCGCGTCGGCCGATTCCTCGCCGTCGTCGGCGCCGCCGCGGTGCTGGTGGTCGGGTTCACGATCTTCGCCGCCTGGGCTCGGGCCGGCTTCTACGTGGACTTCGACGACGATGAACGGGTCGTGATCTTCCGCGGCCGGACCGACGGCGTCCTCTGGTTCGAGCCGACGGTCGAGGCACCCACGCCGCTGCAGCGCGGCGCGCTCGACGAACCGTCGGTCAGCCTCGTCGAGGACCAACGCCGCTTCACCTCGCTGCGCGGCGCCGAGATCTTCGTGACCGAGCGGTTGACGACCACCACGACGACGACGACCACCACCACGACCACCACGACCACCACGACCACGACGGTGCCGCCGACGACCACCACCACCGCCCCCGACGAGGCGGACGACACGACGGGGTCCTGATGGCCGGCACGACGGCGATCGGTCGGAGTCGACGCAACACCGAGCTGACCCTGGTCGTCATGGCGGGGCTGATCACCGGCGCCGCCTACACCCTCGCCGCGCTCGGCGCGAACGCCGAGATCCCCGCTCGCATCGGGCCGTTCCTCGGCGCGCTGCTGGTGCTCGTCGGCATCGCCCACCTCGCCGTGCGGCTCATGGCCCGCGGCGCCGATCCGACGCTGCTGCCGCTCACCGCCTTCCTCCACGGGATCGGCTACGTGATGATCACCCGGTTGAGCGAGCGCTTGGCCGGGTTGCAGACGCTGTGGAGCCTCGTCGCGGTCGGCGCATTCGTCGCCACCTTGTTCTTCGTCCGGCGGCCGGCAGACCTCGCCCGCTACAAGTGGACCCTGTTCTTCGCCGGTGCGGTGCTCTTGTTGCTGCCGATGGTGCCCGGCCTCGGCCGCTCGGTGGGCGGCGCCCGGATCTGGGTGACGGTCGGCCCGATCAACTTCCAGCCCGGCGAGTTCGCCAAGCTCGCGCTGGCGATCTTCTTCGCCGGCTACCTCGCCGAACGCCGGGAGTTGATCGCCGCGAGCACGTGGAAGGTCGGGCCGCTCCGGCTGCCGGAACCCCGGTACATCGCCCCGCTGCTCGTCGCCTGGGGCTTCTCGATCGTCGTGATGGTCGGCCAGCAGGATCTCGGGTTCGCGCTGATCTTCTTCATGCTGTTCCTCGTCATGATCTGGGTCGCCACCGAGAAGATCGGCTACCTCGTGGTCGGTCTCGGCATGTTCGCCGGCGCAGCGGGGATCGCCTGGCGGGCCTTCGACCACGTGCAGACACGGGTCGACATCTGGATCGACCCGTGGTCGCGGCCGTTCGGCAGCGGCTACCAGATCGTGCAGGCGCTCTACGGTCTCGGCGACGGTGGGGTGGCCGGCACCGGTCTCGGCCGGGGCAGCCCCGGCACCGTGCCGGCGGCGCCGACCGACTTCATCTTCGCCGCCGTCAGCGAGGAGATGGGGATGATCGGGGGGTCCGCCGTGATCATGGCGTACCTGCTGTTCATCGGCGCCGGGCTGCGCGTCGCCGTACGCACCGAGAACACGTTCGAGAAGCTGCTCGCGGTCGGACTCACCACCATCGTCGGCGTGCAGGCCTTCGTGATCCTCGGAGGCGTGCTCAAGCTCGTCCCGCTGACCGGCGTCACGCTGCCGTTCATGAGCTACGGCGGATCGTCGCTGCTGTCGACCTACGTGCTGCTGGCGCTGCTGTTGCGCCTGAGTGACACGGGTGCACGACGGCTCGGCGAGGTGCCCGACCAGCCGACACCCGGCGAGCGGTGGGCGGCGTGGCGACTGCGTCGTCGGGCCCGGCGCGCCCACGACCCGTCGGGTGGCGCGGGCGACGTCCCCGGACCGGTGGTGGTCGGGCCGTGAACCGGTCGATCCGTCACCTCGCCGCGGGTCTGATCGCCTGCTACGTCGCGCTGTTCGTGATGATGAACTACTGGCAGGTCGGGCGCACCGACGAGCTCGCCGCGCAGCCCGAGAACACCCGGGCCCTGATCCGCGAGTTCAACCGTCCGCGCGGGCCGATCGTCAGCGCCGACGGCGTGGTGGTGGCCCGGTCGGTGCCCGCCGAGGGGGTGTCTTCGGTCGACTTCGTGCGGCAGTACCCGACCGGCGACCTGTTCGCCAACGTCACCGGGTACCACACGTTCGGTCTCGGCTCGACCCAGCTCGAACGGGAGAAGAGCTCGGTGCTCACCGGCTCGACCACCCGCCAGCAGCTGCTCGCTCTCCCCGGGCTCGTCGCCGGGCAGACCGACACGTCCGGCAGCGTGCAGCTGACCATGCGCCACGACCTGCAGCAGGTCGCCAAGTTCCTCCTCGGCGAGCGCGAGGGATCGATCGTCGTGCTCGACCCCCGCACCGGCGCCGTGCTGGCGATGTGGAGCTACCCGACGTTCGACCCGAACCTCGTGGCCGACCCGGACTACGACTCGGCGTTCGAGGTGCTCAGCGAGCTCCAGGCCGACCCCGAGGATCCACTCCTCGCGAACGCCTACATGCAGCGCTACATGCCCGGCTCCACTTACAAGATCCTCACGACGGGCATCGCGCTCGAGGAGGGGATCGTCACTCCGGAGACCGTCTTCGAGACGGAGACCGAGTACACGCCGCCGCAGACGACCCGCCCGGTCGGCAACTACCGGGGCACGGCGTGCGGTGGTGACTTCGTCGAGGTGTTCGCCCGGAGCTGCAACACGCCGTTCGCCCGGATGGCCGTCGAGCTCGGCCCCGAGCGGTTCGTCGACGGCAACGAGCGGTGGGGTGTCGGCGAGCCGATCCCGATCGACCTGCCGCGAGCGGCGGCGAGCACGATCGGACCGACCGACGACCTGGACCAGAACCTCCCGCTGCTCGCCATGCGTGGGTTCGGCCAGAACGAGTCGCAGATGGTGCCGCTCCACATGGCGATGTCCGCTGCCGCCGTCGCCAACGGCGGGCGGATGATGGCGCCCTACGTGGTCGAGGCGGAGCTCGACCACCAGGGACGCGTGCTCGACCGGGCCACGCCGAGGGTGTGGAAGACACCGATCTCGCCGGCGACCGCGGCGACGATGACCGACATGATGGTCGAGGTGTCGACCCGCGGGACGGCGAGCTGCTGCATCGGCCTCGACAGCGGCATCCCCGTCGCCTCCAAGACCGGCACCGCCCAGCTCAACGAGACCGGCGAACCCGAGGAGTCGCACGCGTGGATCACGGCGTTCGCGCCGGCCGACGCGCCGCGGTACGCGGTCGCGGTGATGCTGAAGGGCACGTCGGCCGAGATCTCCGCCGGCACCGGGGGTCGGCTCGCCGGGCCGATCGCCAAGGGCATGCTCGACGTCATCTTCGAGATCGAGGCCGCCGACGCCGCGACAGACACGCCCGAGGGGACGGGTCAGTGACGATGGAGCGGAGATGCGGGTCGGTAACCTCGTGCAGCGGCTCCCGACCGAGGGTGCCCCGAGGTAGGGAACAGTGAGTAGCAGCGGCGAACCCACGATCGTCAACGAGCGCTACGAGATCCAACGACGTGTGGGACGCGGCGGCATGGCCGACGTCTTCTTGGCGCGCGACCTCCTGCTCGACCGGCAGGTGGCGATCAAGGTGCTGTTCCCCGAGTTCGCCGTCGACCCGAACTTCGTCGAACGGTTCCGGCGCGAGGCCCAGGCCGCCGCCAACCTCAGCCACCCCAACATCGTCAACGTCTACGACTGGGGCAAGCACTCGGGCACCTACTTCATCGCGATGGAGTACGTGCAGGGCCGCACGCTGGCGGAGATCCTGCGCTCGAACAAGCAGCTCACCCCGAAGCAGGCGGCCGAGATCGCGAGCGAGGTCGCCGCGGCGCTGGGGTTCGCCCACGAGGCGGGTCTCGCCCACCGCGACATCAAGCCCGCCAACATCCTGATCGGCACGAACGGCCAGGTGAAGGTCGCCGACTTCGGCATCGCCCGGGCGATGAACTCGGCCACCGAGGCCAACCTCACCCAGGCCGGAGCGGTGATGGGGACCGCGTCGTACTTCTCGCCCGAGCAGGCCCAGGGGGCGCAACCCGACCCGCGCAGCGACCTGTACTCGCTCGGCATCGTCATGTACGAGATGGTCGCCGGCCGACCACCGTTCACCGGCGAGAACCCCGTCAGCATCGCCTACAAGCAGGTTCACGACGCCCCGACGCCGCTGAACAAGATCGTCGCCGACATCCCGCGGCCGTTCGAGGCGATCGTCGCCAAGCTGCTCGCCAAGGACCCGAAGATGCGCTACCCGAGCGCGGTCGCGCTGCGCGACGACCTGCGTCGGTTCCGCAACGGCGAGCAGGTCCAGGCACTCGTCGCGGCAGCCGCCGGGAGCCAGGCCGCCCGCGCGGCCGCCGCCTCACCGACCGCCCCGACCAGTGCCGCCACGACCGTCGCTCCGCCGGTCGCGACCGGTCCGCAGGTCGGACCCTCGCCCACCACGGCCTCGACGACGGCGATGCCGCGCACGGCCGCCAACGAGATGAGCCACTACCCCCCGGGGTCGTCGCCCGACGCCAACTACTACGAGGAAGGCCCGTCGCGGACCGGCTGGTACGCGCTCGCCGCGTTCGTCGCCCTGCTCGCGCTCATCGCCGGCGGCGTACTGCTCTTCCAGGCCCTCGCCGGCGACGAGGACGAGACCGTCGGCATCATCCTCGAGGACTACACCAACCAGGACCTCCTCGTGGTCACGGCGGCACTCGACGCGCTCGAGATCCCCTACCAGTCGATCCCCGAGGAGAACGCGCTCTTCGCCGAGAACTTCGTCCACCGCACCGAACCGCCCGCCGGCACGCTGATCCCACCGGGCCAGATCGTCGAGCTGTACTACAACCCGACGGCCCAGCTGATCCCGATCCCCGACGTGCGCGGCCGCACCCTCGACGAGGCCCAGCGCATCCTCGGTGCCGAGGGGTTCACCACCGAGGTCGAGTTCGAGGAGAGCGAGGTCGCGGAAGGTCTCGTCCTGCGCACCGTTCCGCCCGCCGGCGAGTCGCACCCCCAGGACACGGTGGTCACGATCGTCGTCTCGGCGGGGCGACAGACGGTGAACATCCCCGCGGCGATCATCGGCAACTCGTTCGACGTCGCACGCGAGCTGCTCGAGAGCGAGGCGTTCGGTCTCGTCGTGGTGGAGGAGCTGCAGGAGGACTCCGAGGTCCCCCAAGGCACCGTGATCACGTCACGGCCGCCGCCGAACACGCTCGTCGACCGCGGCAGCACCGTCACGTTGGTGGTCAGCGCCGGCCCGGGTCAGGTGAGCGTGCCACCGCTGATCGGACTCACCGAGGGCCAAGCGCGCAACCAGCTCGCCCAGAACTCGCTGCAGCCGTCGGTCTCCTATGAGGAGCTCCCGCCCGGCGACGCCAACGACGGGCTCGTGATCAGTCAGAACCCGAGTTCCGCGACCCGGGTCGATCGCAACTCGACGGTGTCGTTCGTGGTCGGCCAGGCCCGCGAGCCCGAGCCCACGACCACCACGACCACGACCACCACCACGACCACCACGGTCCCCGAGACCACGACCACCACGACCAC
>SKSP01000051.1 GCA_007122945.1 Ilumatobacteraceae bacterium
CACAGTCGGAATTCATGGCATCGATCGGAGGCCACGATGGCCATCGTCGAACACTCGGATCTACCACCCCTCGAGGAGATCATCGAACCGCGGTTCTGGACGGGAACCCCCGCCACCGATCCGGCGACGTTCACCATCGACGCGGGGGAGCTGCGGCAACCGGATCCGGAGGGGGCACTCGCCGAGCGGATGCGGCGAACGTTCGACGAGGTCGGCCTCGTCCACGTCGTGAACACCGATCTCGACGATCTGGTCGACATGCGCGCCCTCGCCACGCTGATCGTGCGGACCGAGATGGAGTACGAGGGCGGCTCGAACCCGCGCGATCGCATCCAGCCGAACGTCTACGAGGTCGGCGCCCCGCTCACGGCGTGGCTGCACTACCACCACGAGATGGCCTACGTCGGCACCAGCACCCGGATGATCGCGTTCTTGTGCCAGGACGCCGTACCCGACCGTGGTGCGACCTACGTGTCGGACTCCGTGGCCGTCACCGACGCGATCCTCGAGACCGAGCTCGGCCAGAAGCTCAAGGACCTCGGGGTCTGCTACCACCGCAACCTCACCGACCGCGACGCCTTCGCCGGCAAGGTCGAGTACGGCGTCTACAACCACTGGCAGAAGTCGTTCGGCACCGACGATCCGCTGGTCGCGGCGCGCAAGGCGCGCGCCCAGCGTCTCGCCGTCGACTGGGGCGACGACCGCCTGATGCGCACCCGTTACTACTGCCCGGCGTTCGAGTACTTCGAGCCGCTCGACCGCAACCTGCTGTACAGCAGCCTGGCCGACCACGGCATGTGGTTCGACACGTGGCCGCTCGTCCAACACCTTCCGTACGACGAACGTCCGCTCCACATGACCTTCGGCGACGACTCCGAGTTCACCGACGACGAGCGGCAGCAGTGGATCGACCTGTACGACCGGTTCGGCACGAAGCTCGACGTCGCGGTCGGCGACGTCGTCGTGATCTGCAACTACCGGTTCGCCCACGGTCGCCCCGGCATCCACCTGGCGGACGGCGAGCGCCGGACCCTCGGCGTCGTGCTCGGGCACCAGTACGACCGGGTGGGGGTCCGCGCCGACGCCTGGTGACCGGGTCGCGACCGGGCCTGCCCGGCCAGCACGCACTCACACGATCAGGTACGAGGCCCCCAGCGCGAGGCCGGCGACGATCGCCCACGAACCCAATCCGAGCACCAGGGGGCGGCCGCCCAGCCGGCGGAGCCGGGCGAACTCCACGCCGGCGCCGAGCCCGAACATCCCGGCGGTGAGGAACGCCTGCTCGCCGGTGCGGGCGATGTCGAGCGCTTCGGCCGACAACCAGTCGGTCGCGCGGAGGGCGATCATCGCCAGGAACCCGACGACGAACAGCGGGACGATCGGCGGGCGGGCCACATCGAACGCCTCGGCCACCGACCGGCGACGCATCAGCCCGACCCCGGCGACCATCGGCGCCAACAGCACGACCCGGGTCAGCTTGACGAGCGTCGCCTCGGGCAACGCCTCCTCGCTGTAGGCGGACGCGGTCGCCGTCACCTGACCGACGTCGTGCACCCCGGCACCGGCGAACGCACCGAACTGCTCGACGGTCATGTCGAGCAGTTGGCCGATCAGTGGGAGCACGGCGATGGACAGCGTGCCGCACAGGGTGACGAGACCGATCGCGTACGCGGTCTCCTCTTCGTCGGCGTCCGACAACGGCGCCATCGCGGCGACGGCCGAGGCGCCACAGATCGAGAACCCGGTCGCCGTCAGCAGGCCGAGCCCCGAGGAGAGACCGAGCGACCGGGCGAACAACTGCACGCCGGCGAACGTGGCGACCACGACGCCGACGACCGTGAGCGCCCCGATCCAGCCGAGCGCCCCGATCTGGTCGAGCGAGAGCCGCAGACCGAGCAACACGACACCGACGCGCAACAGACGCTTGGCGGCGAACGTGAAGCCCGGTCGATACGAGGGTCGGATGAGGCCGGTGTTGGCGGCGACGACGCCGAGCACGACGCCGACGACGAGCGGCGAGACGTCGACGACGCCGCTCGCGACGAACGCGAACGCGACACACGCCACGACGACCGCCAGGCCGGGCAGATCGGCACCGGTGATCGGCAGCCGGAGCGCGGGCTGGGGCCAGGAGGATCGGGACGCGGCGGCCATGTTCGGGGCCCCATCGTGGCACCTGGGACCACGACCGGACGCGATCCGACGCGATCCGACCGCGAGTCCCGACCGCTACCGTTCCCGACGCATGGCGAGCGACTCCCCCATCGACCCCGTGACCCACGACGACGACGCGACCGCCGCGGTCGTCGAACAGGTCTTCTTCGAACTACGCAAGGTCATCGTCGGCCAGACCCGACTCCTGGAACTTCTGTTGGCGGGTCTGCTCGCCCGCGGCCACTGCCTGCTCGAGTCCGTCCCCGGGCTCGCCAAGACGCTCGCCGCCGAGACCCTGGCCGAGGTCGTCGGCGGCTCGTTCGCCCGCATCCAGTTCACCCCCGACCTGCTGCCGTCCGACATCGTGGGCACCCGCATCTACCGCGCCGGCTCCGAACGGTTCGACGTCGAGCTCGGCCCGGTGTTCGTGAACTTCCTGCTCACCGACGAGATCAACCGGGCGCCGGCCAAGGTCCAGTCCGCGCTGCTCGAGGTGATGGCCGAACACCAGGTCACGATCGCCGGGACGACGTATCCGGTCCCCGAGCCGTTCTTCGTCGTCGCCACCCAGAACCCCATCGAGAGCGAGGGCGTGTACCAGCTCCCCGACGCCCAACGCGACCGGTTCATGATGAAGATCGTCCTCGACCACCCCTCGGCCGACGAGGAGATGACGATCCTCGACCGGATGTCCGTGTCGGCTCCGCACGCCGCCCAGGTCGTCACCCTCGGCCAGCTGCGTGATCTCCAGACGACCGCCGATCGCGTCTTCGTGGACCGGTCGGTGTCGAAGTACGCGATCGACCTGGTGCAGGCGACCCGGCACCCGGAACGGTTCGGTCTCGACGACCTCGGACCGTCGATCGGGCTGGGCGTCAGCCCACGAGCGACGCTGAACCTGGTCCGCGGCGCGCGGGCGATCGCCGTGCTGCGGGGTCGGACCTACGCGACGCCCCAGGACGTGTTCGACGTGGCGCCCGAGGTGCTGCGCCACCGACTGCTGCTCACGTACGACGCCCTCGCCCGCGACATCACGCCCGACGACATCGTCAACCGGATCCTGGCGAGCGTTCCCGCGACGTGGGTGTCACCGCGCCCCAACGACGTCGTCCGCCGTGGCTGACCCCGTTCACGACCCCACTCCCGGCACCGAGTGGCCGACCGGGCCGACCAGTGCGTCGGTGGCCGAGATCGTGCGCGACCTCGAAGTGACGATCACCCGGCGACTCGACGGGGTGCTGCACGGCAACCATCAGGGGCTCACCCCGGGTCACGGCTCCGAACCCGGTGAGTCGCGCCCGTACCAGCCCGGCGACGACGTGCGCCGCATCGACTGGAACGTCACGGCCCGCACCCGCGAGACGCACGTGCGCGAGCAGATCGCCGACCGCGACCTCGAGGCGTGGGTGATCGTCGACGCGTCGGCACCGATGCGCTTCGGCACCGCAGGTCATCACAAGGCCCAGGTCGCGCTCGCCGCCACTGCGGCGGTCGGCTTCCTCACGGCGCGCAACCAGAACCGGCTCGGCGCGGTCGTGGTGGCCGGGCCGGCCGTGCGCGTGATCCCGCCGCGCGCCGGTCGGGTCCAGGTTCGCGCCGTGCTCGCGGCCGTGGCGGGAGCGCCCGACAGCGAGCACCGTGGGCGCCCCGACCTGGGCGCCGCCCTCGATCGGGTGGGTGCGATGTCGAAGCGGCGCGGCTTCGTGACGGTCGTGTCGGACCTCGCCGGCGAGGCCTGGGCCGATCCCCTCGCCCGCCTCGGGATGCGCCACGACCTGCTCGCTGCGCTCGTGGAGGACCCCCGCGAGCTCGACGTCCCGCCGATCGGGTTGGTCGAGGTGGTCGACCCGGCGACCGGTGCGGCGCACGAGGTGCGCGTCACGCCCGAGGTGCAACGACGGTACGCGGTCGCCGCCGCCGCCGAGCGGGCGGCGCGGATCGATGCCGTGCACCGGGCGGGCGCCGACGTGGTCGAGCTCTCGACAGACGGGGACTGGCTCGGCGCGATCGTCCGCCACGTCCAGCAGCGCCGGACCCAGGTGGCGCGGGGCGGCGTGATCGGACGCAGCGGGGGCCGTCCGACGGGCGGCCCGGGGGACGCGCGGCCGGGAGTCGGTCGATGACCTCGGACTTCCTCGCACCCGGTCGGCTGTGGCTGCTGCTGCTCGTCGTCGCACTCGGCGCCGGGTACCTGGCCGTGCTGCGTTGGCGTCGCGGTGCACAGGTGCGGTTCACCCGCGCCGACCTGCTCGCCGACGTCGCGCCGCGCCGACCGTCGTGGCGGCGGCACGTGGTCGCCGCGATCCAGCTGCTCGGGCTCGCCACGGCGGTGGTCGCGATCGCCCGCCCGATCGACGTCGCGACCGAGCGCACCGAGACCGAGGGTCGCATCGCCGTGCTGTTCGACGTGTCGCTCTCGATGATGGCCACCGACGTCGAGCCCGATCGGTTCCGCGCCGCTCAGGATGCCGCCCGTGAGTTCGTCGACGCCGTGGACGACGGCGTCGAGCTCGCCCTCCTCTCGTTCTCCGGCTCGGTGGCCGTCGAGGTCCCGCTGACCGTGGAGCGGCGGCGGGTCCTCGACGGGATCGACCGGCTGGAGCTCGCACCGGCGACCGCGATCGGCGATGCGATCGCCACCGCGACCCGGCTGATCGAGCGATCGAGGTCCGAGGGGGAGGCGGAGGGGGAGGCGGAGGCGGAGGCGCTCGCCGATGACCGCCCGCCCGGTGTGATCGTGCTGCTGACCGACGGCGAGACCACCGTCGGCCGGCCGACGATCGAGGGCGCCCGGGAGGCCGCCGAGGCCGGGGTCCCGGTGTACGCGATCTCGTTCGGCACCCCGTCCGGTGCGATCCTCGACCCGGGCGGCAGCGGTCAGCTGATCCCCGTCCCCATCCGCCACGACGAGATGATCCGCGTCGCCGAGCTCACCGGCGGCCAGGCGTTCGAGGCCGCCACCGGCGACGAGCTCGCCGCCGCGTACGACCAGATCCGCGACTCCCTCGGCGAGACGTTGGGCGACGAGATCGAGATCGTCACCGAGCTGACCTGGCGCTGGGCCGCCGCGGCGTTCGTCCTGCTCGCGCTCGCCTGGGCGCTCAGCCTCTGGTGGCTCCGCGGCCTCGTCTGAGCATCCGGCACGTCTGACCGCCACGTCCGACCCGTCCGCGGCAACCGACCGGAACCCGCCGATCGGCGCGGACGGAATGGGTCAGGAGAGCATGTCGCGGACCTGTTCGACGGTCTTCACCGGGTCCGTGCCGACCGGGGTGATCGACAGGTGGGTGACGCCGGCCTCCTTGTAGGCGGCGATCCGGTCACGGACGTAGCTCTCCGGGCCGACCAGGTTGGTCTTCTCGAGCATCTCGGCGGGCACCTTGGCGGCGGCCTCGTCCTTCTTGCCGGACAGGTACAGGTCCTGGATCTCGATCGCCTCGTCGACGTACCCGTACTTCTGGCAGATCGTGTTGTAGAAGTTCTTGTCGCGGGCGCCCATTCCACCGACGTAGAGCGCCACGTTCGGGCGCGCCATGTCGAGCACGCGGGCCCGGCCGTCGCCGTCGAACTCGTCGCCGATCGCGACCATGCCGCCGGCGGAGATCTGCAGCTGGCCGAGCGACGGATCGCGCTCGGCGACCCCCTTCTTCAGCTCGGCGCCCCACACGTCGTGGAACTTCTCGGGGTCGAAGAAGATCGGCAGCCAGCCGTCGGCGTGCTTGGCGGTGGCCGTGACGCTGAGCCCCATCAGGCTGGCCCAGAAGATCGGGATGTCGGCGCGCACCGGGTGGTTGATCAGCTTGAGCGCCTTGCCGAGCCCGGTCCCCTGACCCTCCGGAAGGGGGATCTTCACGGCGGGGCCGTCGTACTCGACGCGCTCACGACGCCACACCATGCGACACACCTCGATGTAGTCGCGGATGCGCGGCATCGGCTTCTCGTACGGCACGCCGTGGAAGCCCTCGATCACCTGCGGTCCGGACGCGCCGAGACCGAGGATGAACCGGCCGTCGCTCACGTAGTCGAGCCCGGCGGCGGTCTGCGCCATGCACGTCGCCGTGCGGGAGAACACGTTGAGGATCCCCGATCCGATCTCGATCCGGTCGGTCTTCGCGGCCAGGTAGCCCATCTGGCTCACGGCGTCGAAGCTGTACGCCTCGGGCACCCACACCACGTCGAGGCCGGCGGCCTCGAGCTCCTGCACGCGCTTCACGTCGGCGTGGAAGTCGCCCGAGTAGTTGATCATCATGGAGAGCTTCATGCCCGCACGTTAGACCCGGTCCCGTCGGGACACCCGAGTCGGGTCGACCGACGGCGCCCCCCGATCAGCACCCGATCAGCACCCGATCAGCACCCCAGCGACACAGAGTCGCCCAGCGCCGGCCCGAGCGGCAGCCAGCGACACAGAGTCGTGAGGGGTCCGAGAGTCACATGCGGCGAG
>SKSP01000196.1 GCA_007122945.1 Ilumatobacteraceae bacterium
ATCGGCTACATCTGCATGCTGTCGGACCCCGACGGCAACCGGGTCGAGTACAGCTTCGACCAGGGCGTGTTCGCCGCGGCGAAGAACGTCTGGGGCGGGTGAGCGCGGCGGGCGACGTCGCGCGGGCGTACCTCGGGTCGTTCGCGTCCGCCGACCCGGACGCGATCGTGGCGCACGTCACCGACGACTTCGTCAACGAGCACACCGCCGCGCTCGGGTCCGGCTGCACCGGCCGTGCCGAGTACCGCCGCCGACTCCCCGGGTTCCTCGCGGCGTTCCCCGGGCTCGCCTACGAGGTCACCGACGTCATCGCGGACGAGGCTCGGGTGGCGGTGTCGTACCGCATGACGGCGTCGCCGGCGGAGGGTGACGTGTCGATCCGCGGCGTGATGGTGATCGAGGTCCGCGCCGGCCTGGTCGCCCACCGCACCGACTACTGGGACGCCCTCACGTACCTGCGCCAGACCAGCCAGAGCGACCCCGGCTGATCTCGTTCGTCAACCGCGCCGGATTTTGTATCTAACGACCGTTTGGCAGGGTGAAAGCTGTGTGTTATCTTTGCCGACAGGGGATCGCGACGTGTGGGGCCGCGAGTGTGGGCGTGGCGATTTCCCGTACACCAGGGTCCATCTCGAGGGGGAGACACCAATGAGAGTGAAGCGTTCCAAGCTCGTTGCGGGCGTTGCTGTTCTCGGCCTGCTGGCTGCGGCCTGCGGTGGCGACGACGACACGAACGGAGCCGCCACGACGGCAGCACCGGACGCCGAACCGGAGGAGACTGCCGACGACGTCGACGAACCGGACGACACGCCTGCCCCGGATGACACCGATGACACCGATGACGCCGAGGCACCCGACACCGAGGCGCCCGACACCGAGACGCCCGACACCCCCGACGGGCACCAGAACATGCTGGGTGAGCCTGCCGCCGATCGGGAGGAGTGCACCGCCGATCGCATCGGTGGAGAGGCGACGTTCGGACTGGCTCGGGCGACCGAGTCGCTCGATCCGACCCGCGCGCTCGGCTCGGGTGTGGCCGGCGGCATCGAGATCGCCGCGATCTACGACACACTGATCCTCTACGACGCCGCGAACGGAACCTACCTGCCGCACGTGGCCGAGTCGGTGACCGCGAACGAGGAGCTGTCCGAATGGACGGTCACCTTGCGCGACGGCATCTACTTCGGCAACGGCGACCCCATCACCACCGAGGCCGTGCGGTACAGCATCGAGCGGATGCAAGGCGCCGTCGTCAGCTCGGCCGGACAGGCCCAGCTCGTCGACGAGATGGAGATCGTCGACGACCTGACGATCAAGTTCACACTGACGATGCCGTCGGCCGAGTTCCTGTACGTGCTCGCCGAGGATGCCGGCAAGATCACCAACCCAGCCGTGGTGGACTCGATGGATCCCGACGAGTTCAACCTGAACCCGAGCGGCGCCGGCGTCGGCCCGTACGAGTTCGAGTCGTTCGCTCCCGGCGAGGAGTTGGTGCTGCGCGCCAAGGACGACTACTGGGGTGGCCCGGTGTGCATCGAGACGTTGCGCTTCGTCCACGTCGGCGGTGCGCGCGAGACGTATGACGCGTTCGTGCTCGGTGAGCTCGACATGGCGTTCTTGAACAACGCGCCGCTGCAGGCCGCCCAGTTGCGCGAGCAGGGGGTCAGCCTGGTGGGTGGCGTGACGAACGGACAGAACGTGCTGGTCATCAACGCCGGTCGCGAGGGCACCGATTCGCCGATGCAGGACGTGCGCCTGCGTCGGGCCGCGGCGGCGGCGATCGACACCGAGCTGATCAACGATCGCGTCTACGAGGGCATGGGAATCCACGGCAGTGCGCTCGTCGCGGACGAAGAGCCCTGGTCGCCCGGGGTTCCAGGCCCCGAACACGATCCCGAGTTGGCCCGATCGCTCGTCGAGGAGGTCAAGGCCGAGGGCGAGTGGGACGGTACGGTCACGATCGTCGCGAACAATGCGCCCTCCGAGGCCGTCGACATGATCATCCTCGTGGAGGGGATGCTCGAAGAGGTCGGCTTCGACGTCGAGGTCGACTTCGCCCCGCCCGGCGACGTCCGCAACCGCATCATCGTCGAAGCCAGCTTCGATCTCGGCACCTTCGGGATCAGCGCGCTCGAGGATGCGCCCACGGCCCGTTACAACTCCTACGAGATGGACAGCCCGCGCAACCGCACGGGCTACGGCACGCCGGAGATGGACGAGGCGCTCGCCCAGCTGCAGGTCGCGGTCACTCGTGAGGAGAAGCGTGAGGCGATGGGTGCGATCCAGGAGATCTGGAACCGTGACGTGCCGTCGCTGATCCTCGGTCACGGCGAGTGGCTGATCGCGACCGCCGACCACGTGCAGGGGGTCTTCATCTCCCGCGACGTGACGCCCATGTTCAACTGGTCCTACATCGACCGGTGAGTGCCGGCGCTGATCGCGTCGGACCACCAGAGAGGTCTCACATGCTCGACATCGCGTTGACCGGCGGAACCGTCGTCGACGGCACCGGCGCCCAGGCTCGTCGCGCCGACATAGGCGTGCGCGACGGTCGTATCGTCGCCGTCGGCCGCCTCGACGAGGCGGCCGCTCGAACCGTCGACGTCTCGGGCCTGGTGGTCGCGCCCGGCTTCGTGGACCCGCACACCCACTACGACGCGCAGCTCCACTGGGACGCGCTCGCCACGCCCTCGAGTTGGCACGGCGTCACGAGCGTCATCGGCGGGAACTGCGGGTTCACGCTGGCTCCGCTCGAGCCGGGCGACGCCGACTTCACGAGGCGGATGATGGCCCAGGTGGAGGGGATGCCACTGGTCGCACTCGAGGAGGGTGTGGACTGGAGTTGGCGGTCGTTCGGCGAGTTCCTCGACGCGCTGGAGGGGAACGTCGCGGTCAACGCCGGGTTCCTGGTCGGGCATTGCGCGCTCCGCCGCTTCGTGATCGGCGAGGAGTCGACCGGCCGTGAGTCGAGCCCGGACGAGCTCGAGGCGATCGAGGAGCTCCTGCATCGATCGATCGACGAGGGCGCGCTCGGGTTCTCCACGAGCCTGTCCTCCACGCACAACGACGGCGACGGACGTCCGGTGTCGAGTCGCTTCGCCTCGCCCGACGAGGTGCTCCGCCTCTCCGCTGCGACGGGCGCGCACGAGGGCACGAGCCTGGAGGCGATCGTGCAGGGCTGCCTCGGGCGGTTCAGCGACGACGAGATCGAGTTGTTGGCGTCGATGAGCGCCTCCGCGGGGCGTCCGTTGAACTGGAACGTCCTGTCGGTCAAGGCCGAAGACGCCGAGCGCGCCTGGCACCAGCTCGCACCGTCGCGGCGGGCCCGCGACATCGGTGGGCGGGTCGTGGCGCTCACCATGCCGGTGTTCGCCGATCAGAACATGAGCTTCCTGACCTTCTGCGCGCTCTGGCTGCTGCCTGGCTGGCGAGACGTGCTCGACGTTCCGGTCCCCGAGCGGGTCCGGCGCCTCCAGGACCCCGCGGTGCGGGCCGAGATGATGGCCAAGGCCCGCGCCAGCGACAATCTCTCGCAGCTCGTCGAGTTCGAGCGTTACATGATCGGCCCGGAGGAGCTCTCCGAGGCCAACGCGGATGCCCGTGGCCGCATGGTCGGCGAGCTGGCCCGCGAGCGCGGGCTGGATCCGTTCAGCTGTCTCGTCGAGATCGTCGCCAACGACGATCTGCAGACCGTGCTGTGGCCGCAACCGGGGGCCGACGCACCCGAGGACTGGGAGCTCCGCCGCCAGCTGTGGGACGACCCGGACGTCCTGCTGGGCGGGTCCGACGCGGGCGCCCACCTCGACCGCATGCTGGGATCGTCGTACCCGACGCGGTTCCTGGGTGACTGCCTGCGCGGCCGTCGACTGGTGTCGATGGAGCGAGCGGTGCAGTTGATGACCGATGTGCCCGCCCGCCTGTTCGGCCTGCGCGAGCGAGGTCGGATCGCCGAGGGCTTCTGGGCCGACCTGGTGGTGTTCGACCCCGAGACCGTCGACGCCGAACCGGCGTGGATCTCGTTCGACCTCCCCGGCGACAGCAAGCGGCTGCTGTCCCGCCCGATCGGCGTGCGCAGCGTCTACGTCAACGGCGTGGAGACGATCGCCGACGGCGACCCGACGGGCGCCACGCCCGGGACCGTGTTGCGCTCGGGTCGCGACACCGAGACCGTCGCCACCGGGACCGCGAGCGCTCGATGACAGCCCCGACGGCCGACCGCCAATCGCACGATCGAGCGAAGGAGTACGCATCGTGAGCGAGATCCCGCGCATCATCAGCGTCGACGACCATGTCGTCGAGCCGCCCGACCTGTGGCAGGACCGCCTGCCGGCCAAGCACCGCGAGCGCGGACCGCGAGTGGAGCGCATGCGCGTCTCACAGACGGCCGTGGGCAAGGGTGGCCGCAGCGCCGCGTGGCGCGAGGACCCGGACGGCGAGTTGGCCGACGTGTGGCTCTACGACGATGTCTTCTTCCCGTTCGTGATGCTGTACGCCGCCGCCGGCTTCGACGAGCTCGGTCAGACGGTCACGACCTTCGACCAGCTGCACCCGGGGGCGTGGAAGCAGGCCGAGCGCCTGCAGGTTATGGACCAGAACCACACCGAGGCCGCGATCTGCTTCCCGAACACGTTGCCGCGCTTCTGCGGGCAGACCTTCACCGAGCGTGAGGACAAGGAGCTCGCGCTCGCGTGCATCGAGGCCTACAACGACTGGGTGATCGACGATTGGGGAGGTGGTGAGGGACACGGGCGGCTCATCCCGGTCGCGATCCTGCCGCTGTGGGACCCGCAGCTCGCCGCCGACGAGATCCATCGGTGCGCCGACAAGGGGAGCCACGCGATCACGTTCCCCGAGAACCCCGTGCCGCTGGGGCTGCCCTCGATCCACGGGCCCGAGCGCCACTGGGACCCGGTGTTCCGTGCCTGCGAGGACACCGAGACGGTGGTGTGCATGCACATCGGCTCGTCGTCGAGCATGCCGTCGACCGGGCCGGATGCGCCGTTCATCATCAGCTCCACCCTCACGTTCCAGAACGCCCAGGGCTCGGTGCTCGACTACATCTTCTCGGGCACGCTCGAGCGCTTCGAGCGTCTGACGCTCGCGTACTCCGAGGGTCAGGTCGGCTGGCTCCCGTACGTGCTCGAGCGCGCCGACAAGCTGTGGGAGGAACGCAGCGCCAACAGCTTCGGGTCGTGGTTGCCGAACCCGCCGTCGAGCTACATCCCGGGCCGGGTGTACGGATGCATCTTCGACGACGAGACGGGCCTGCGCAACCGCGACGCGATCGGCATGGACCAGATCTGCTTCGAGACCGACTTCCCCCACGCCGACTCGACCTATCCGCACACCAAGAAGGTGCTCGAGTCGATCTGCGCCAAGGCCGGGCTCGACGACGACGAGATCTACAAGCTGGTCCGGGGAAACGCGATCCGCGCGTTCGGGCTCGAGCGGTACGGCATCACGACCTGACGCCGGCCCCTACGTCGCCGGTCCAGCCCCGTTCACCGCGGTCGGCTCCAGCGGGAAGTGGCACGCCACGAAGTGGTCGTCGTCCACGGGGCGCAGCTGGGGCTCCTCGTCGGCGCATTTCTGCTGGGCCGCCGGGCAGCGGGTCCGGAAACGGCACCCCGACGGGGGCGCCATCGGGCTGGGCAGCTCGCCCGCGAGCGACGACCCCTCCTCCTTCGGCAGACCGCGGCGCGGCTCGGGCTTGGGGATCGACGCCAACAGCACCTTCGTGTAGTGGTGCGCCGGGTTGTTGTAGATGACCTCCGGCGAACCGACCTCGCAGATCTTGCCCAGGTACATCACCACGACGCGGTCGCTGACGTTCTTCACGACGGCCAGGTCGTGGGCGATGAACACCAGCGTGAGCCCGTAGCGCTCCTTCATCTCCTCGAGCAGGTTCAGGATCTGGGCCTGCACGGAGACGTCGAGCGAGGAGACCGGCTCGTCGCAGATGATCACCTTCGGTTCGAGCACGAGCGTGCGGGCGATGCAGATGCGCTGGCACTGGCCGCCCGAGAACTCGTGGGGTCGTCGACCTCCGACCGACACGGGGTCGAGGCCGACCGCGTCGAGCACCTCGTTGACGCGCTCCTCCTTGACGCGGTCGTCCGCACCCCAGATCGACAGGCCGCGCGCCACGATGTCCTTCACCCGGCGGCGCGGGTTGAGCGAGGAGATCGGATCCTGGAAGATCATCTGCAGCTCCGGCCGGGTTCGCCGCAACGCCGTCGAGGACAGCTGCGTGAGATCGACCCCGTCGAGCTCGACGCTTCCGGCGGTGGGCTGCGGCAGCTGCATGATCGCCCGACCCGTCGTCGACTTGCCGCAGCCGGACTCCCCGACGACGCCGAGGGTTTCCCCTTTGCGCACGTCGAAGCTGATCCCGGAGACAGCGTGCACCTTCTGGCCGCGCCCCGCGGGGAACTCGACCACGAGGTCCTCGACGCGAAGGAGCACGTCGTCGGTGTCGCGCAGATGTGCCTTGCCCGTCCCGGCCATCAGGCGACCACCGTTTCCGCGAGCGCGAGACCCGACGCGGTCCGCCCGGCCTCCTCGTTGCGCTGACGAGCCTCGTCGTTGAGCGGTGTGCCCACCGGGAAGAAGCACCGGAACGGGTGCTC
>SKSP01000153.1 GCA_007122945.1 Ilumatobacteraceae bacterium
AGTCCCTTGCGCTCCTCGTGTCGTCCGAGGAAGAAGATCGCCGGTCGCTCGGTCGGATGGGGTTCGACCGAACCGACGTTGCCCGTCTCGACCCCGTTGAACAGCACCTCGTAGTCACCCCCGAGGTGGTCACGGACGAGCGCGAGCGCGTCGGGCGACACCGCCACGCGGTGATCGAGCCGGGCGGCCAGCCAGGTGAGCACGGGCCCGAAGAACCGGTAGCTCGCCGAGACCCCCGCGGCGTGGAACGTACCCACGAGCGGGGCGGGCTTGACGACGAGGGCCGTGAGGGTGGGGCCGGGTGCGAGCGGCTCGTGGAGGTGCAGCACGTCGAACGACTCGTCACGCAGCGCACGGATGGTGCGCCACGCGGCCGCCGGATCCGGGGCGAGGGGCGCGATCGACCCGTTGGCGGCGGTCGGCAGGCTGTCGCCGAGCGGTGTCACGCAGCCGTCGGGCGGCGGGCCGTCGCACGGTCCGAGCAGCCGGACCTCCACGCCCCGCCGTCGCAGCTCCCGAGCCATCCCCAGCGCTTGCGCCTGGACGCCGCCCGGGATCGACAGGCTGTAGGGGCAGATCAGCCCGACGCGGAGGGTCACGGCCTGCACCGTACCGGGCGGCGCGCGGCCAGGGAGCCCACTGGGTCGTCAGCCGTACGCGGGTGCGACTTCGTCATCCGCTCGTCCGAACCGCCGGGCGACGACGGGCGCCTCCAGCGGACCGGCGAGGAGGTGGCCCTGACCCACCATGCACCCGAGCCGCCGGAGCTCACGGAGCTGTTCGGGTGTCTCGATCCCCTCGGCGGCCGATCGGATCTCGAGGGTCTCGGTGAGACCGAGCACGGCGCGCACCATGGTCGGGTCCCCACCGGGTCGGTCGAGCTGGGCGACGAAGGCGCGGTCGATCTTGATCATGTCGACCGGATGGGCCTGGAGGTGGCTGATCGAGCAGTACCCGGCGCCGAAGTCGTCGAGCGCGACGCCGAATCCGTGGCGACGCAGGTCGGCGACCGTCTCGAGCGCGCGGTCCCCGCCTTCCATCAGGTCGGTCTCGGTCAGCTCGAGGACGAGGCTGCCGGCCGGGAGCCGACGCGTCCGCACGGTCTCGACGAGATGTTCGATGAGATCGGGTTGGCGCAGCTCGGTCGCCGTGAGGTTGACGCTCACGAACAGGTCGAGGTCGGAGCGCCAACCGACGGCCTGGTCCAGCGCCGTCTCGATCACCCATCGGCCGATCTTGACGATCAGACCGCTCCTGACGGCGATCGGGATGAACTCGGCCGGTGGGATCTCGCCGTGCTCGGGATGGTGCCAACGCACGAGCGCCTCGGCGCCACGCACCTCCCCGGAGGCGAGGTCGACGTACGGCTGGTAGACGACGCGCAGCTGGTCGCGCCCGAACGCGTGCGACAGCTCACCGCGGTAGGCGAGCTGACGGGCTGCCACCCGCCGCATCGCCGGATCGAAGATGCGGATCTGGCCCTTGCCGGCGCGCTTGGCCTCGTACATCGCGATGTCGGCCTCGCGCAGGAGACTCGTGGTGTTGGCTCCGACCGGGGCCACCGCGATCCCGATGCTCGCCAGTACCACGACCTCGGTGGCACCGATCCGGACCGGGTCGCGCAGACCGGCGAGCAGTCGCTCGGCCAGATCGAGTGCCCGGTCAAGTCCACCGCTGTCCTCGAGGAGCACGGCGAACTCGTCGCCACCGAGCCGGGCGGCGGTGTCGCCACTGCTCGTCGCCGTGCGGATCCGGTCCGCGATCACCCGCAACGTCTCGTCCCCGACGCCGTGCCCGTACTGGTCATTGACCTCCTTGAAGTCGTCGAGATCGATGAACAGCACCATCACCGGGTCACCGCCTTGCCGCGTCAGTCGCAGGGCGTGATCCATCCGATCGAGGAACAGCGCCCGGTTGGCGAGCCCGGTGAGTTCGTCGTGGAACGCCCGGTGGCTGAGCTGACGCTCGAGGTCCCGCTGCTCGGTGATGTCGCGGAACGTGACGACGAGGCCACCGATCGCCCCGTCGTTGCGCCGGTCCACGACCACCCCCTCGGCGTGCCGACGTTGGCCGTCGTGGCAGCCCAGGGTCACCTCGAACTCGATGGATCGCACGCCGGCGTCGGCACCTGCCGCAGCGAGACGGGACCCGATGAGATCCCGATCGGATTCGTCGGCGCCGAGATCCGCGACGTCGCGTCCGTCCCACTCCGCCGGGAGGTGCCCGAGTGTGCGGCTCAGACCCGGGCTGGCGTAGCGGATCCGGCCGTCCACGTCGACGACCAACACCACGTCGCTCCCGTTCTCGACCAGGGCGCCGGCCCGGCGTCGACCCCGCCGGTCGATCGCGTCACGCACACGGTCGACCTCACCCGTCAGCCGGATCACCACCGCGACGACCGCACCGACCGCCAACCCGCTGACCGCCACGACGCTGCCGCGGGTCGGTGCCCCGGACACCGCGAGCGCCGTCACGGCGAGGGCGACCGGTGGGGTCGCACCGACCACGGCCAGCGCGATCGGACGCGAGATCGGGGCGTCGCGCTCGTCACGGCCGCGACGGTCGACCAGTCGTGCGATCCCGCCGCCGATCACCGCCAGGAGCACCGTGACGGCGATGCGGCTCCCGGTCGAGCCGAGCACGTCGTCACCGCGCACCGCCGGGTCGACGGTGAGCAGCCAGAGGACGGCCGCGGTGGCGGCGCCCCATGCCATCGGTGTGGCGAGCGCCATCCTCGGTCGCTCGTTCATCGACGGGTCATCGGCACGTCGGAGGCCGGAGTTGACCCGTGATCGGGCCCCAGTGCGATGACCAGTCCCTCCGCGACCCCGAGCCTCGCTCCGGCAGGTCGCCCCGGTCGCCGGGCGGCGTTGGTGGAGAGCAGCACCGTGCCCCGACGCCCCTCGGGCGGCAGTGGTCCGCCGGAGCCACCGACGTCGAGCACGATCAGCAGTGTCCGGTCACCCCATCGGCGCTGGTAGTGGAGTACTCCGTCCTGGGCGCGAACGTCGTGCATCGTGCCGAGCTCGAGCGCCGTCTCGTCGCTCCGCAGCCTGAGCAGGTCGCGGTACAGGTTCCACATCGAGGCGGGGTCCGTCCGCTGGCTCGCGACGTTGCGCCCGCCGGCGTCCGCTCCGAACGGCAGCCAGGGCGTACCGGTGGTGAACCCGTGGCCGTCGCTGGCGTCCCAGGGCATGGGCGTGCGGACCGGGTCGCGACCGAAGCCACGGCCCGGGACGTTCTTCTCCCACGGATCCTGGACCAGCTCGGGCGGGATGATCACGTCGGTCATGCCCAGTTCGTCGCCGTAGTAGATCGTGGGTGTGCCCCGAACCGTGAGCAGGAACATGGCGGCGACGCGAGCCTGCGCGTTTCCGATCCGGCTGGCGATGCGGGACCGGTCGTGGTTGCCGAGCACCCAGTTGGGCCAGGCATGGTCCGGCAGGGCGTCCTCGTACCGGTTGACGAGGTCGGCGAGCGAACCGGCGTCCCACTCCGTCCAGAGCAGGTTGAAGTTGCCGGCCAGGTGCAGACCTGGCCGGTCGGGTGTGAGGTGGTAGCGAGCCAGTGCATCGGGCTCGACGTACACCTCGCCGAGGAGCACGTGGTCGCCCCAGGCGTCGATCGTCCGACGTAGCTCGGCGACGACGTCGAACAGCTCCGGCTGCTCACTGGTGTGGATCGGGTGAACGGCGAACGACTCGTTGTCGATCTCGGGTCGGTAGTCCGGATTCTCCGGCTCGTCGGGGAACGCCCGGTCGACGAACAGACGCCGGAAGGCGTCGAGTCGGAAGCCGTCGACACCGCGATCGATCCAGAAGCGGAGGATGTCGAGCATCGCCCGCCGCACGTCGGGATGGTGCCAGTTCAGGTTCGGCTGTTCGGCCAGGTAGGCGTGGTAGTAGTACTGGCCGGTCGCCTCGTCGAGGGTCCAGGCCGGACCGCCGAACTCCGAACGCCAGTTGTTCGGCACGCCACCGTCGGTGCCCGGGTCGCTCCAGACGTACCAGTCGCGTCGCGGATGATCGCGCGCCGACCTGGCCTCGACGAACCACCGGTGCTGGTCGGATGTGTGGTTGGGGATGTAGTCGAGGAGGACCCGGAGTCCCAACCGATGCGCCGTCTCGACCAACTCGTCGACGTCCGCCAGCGTGCCGAAGACGGGGTCGACGTCGCAGTGGTCGGTCACGTCGTAGCCGAAGTCGAGCATCGGTGACCGGTAGAACGGCGACAACCAGACGGTGTCGATCCCCAGTTCGGCGAGATCGGGCAGCCGCTGGGTGACGCCAGGGAGATCACCCACGCCGTCGCCGACGGTGTCCTGCAGCGAACGGGGGTAGACGTGGTAGATGGTTGCCGTCTGCCACCAGCGATCGGATCCGCGATGGTCAGGCGGCGAGCTCACGGGAGAGGACGTCACCAAGGGGAGATTGTGCCACGCCGAGCCTGGCGCAGGACCGACAGGACCACTCGAGGTCGGGCACGAAACGGATGTGACGCCAGCGACGCGGGTCGGCCCGACGCACGAAGGCACCACACAGGCTCAGCTCGCGCCCTGCGGCGTCGGGGGGCCGCCACGGGAACGTCCCCGCGGGCCGCATCGCGTGGGAACGCTCGCGGCTGCGCCCACGCGTCAGTCGACCGGCCGCGACCGGGCCACACCGACGCGCCCGGTACGCCCGCTGCCGACAGGCGTTGGTGCAGTAGACCTTCGGCCGACCCGGACGAGCCGTGCGGTGAGCCGCCGCCCCACAGACCGGGCACCACCACTCCCCCACCACCCGGTCGGGATCCCATGCTCGGATCCGTCCCGTCCGCGGTCGCCGCGCCGACCGGGCCAACACCCCCACCGTCGATCTCGTCGCCTTCATCCTCCCGATCCTGCCGGAGGGGTGTGACACCGTCGCCATGATGCGATGGGGGCGTCATGGCAGATCACGAGTGGTCGCCGGCCGGTGCCGTTGCTCTGACACGTTGTGCCCCCACCCGATCCCGTCTCCGCAGCCCCCGGCCCGCCCGGATCGACACCGGCCCCTCTCGAATCGTCTCGGGTCGCCGTCCGGGCACGCCCGAGCCCGGTGAGACGAATCGAGACGCGAACCACCGACCACGGCACCGCCCCACACGAGACGAATCGAGACGCGAACCACCGAAGGGTGTTCCGAGGCCGGTGAGACGAATCGAGAAGGGTGCGGTGGGGCGTGTCGGGGCGACGCCGGGCGTCATGGCAGGGAGCCTCCAGACCAGACGGCACCGCTCGGCCGAGCCGCGGATTCGCCGCGACGGTCGAGCGGGGGAATGCCGACGCTGCGACGGACGCCACCGGACGGACGTCGACGAGCACGGATGTGAGTACGTACCGCGCTCCCACGCCCCGGGGGGTGACCGCATCGCGCGGCCGGGCCCCGCGACGTGAGGTGACGCCCACGAGCGCTCCCACATCGAGGCCGGTCCGACAGGGCCAGGGATCGATTCCCGGATCAGTACCCCGGATCAGTACCCCGGATCAGTACCCCGGATCAGTACCTCGGATCAGTACCCGGGGTCGCTCGGCCAGTTGGGTTGGAACAGATGCCACTGGGCGGGGGCACGGCGGATCAACACCTCGAGCTCCCCGGCGAGTTGCTGGGTGACCCGGGCCACGGCGGCTCGCAGCGGCTCGCCGTCCGCGCGACTCGTGTCGAGCGGCGGGCGGACCAATCCGTCGTGGCGCGAGCCGGTGCGATTGCGGAAATAGACCGCGGTGGGGAGCACCGGTGCACCGGTGCGGAGACCGAGCGTGGCCGGGCCGGCGGGCAACGTCGTTCGCTCACCGAAGAACTCGACCTCGACACCCGTTCGCTGGATGTCGCGATCCGACAACAGGCAGACGATCTCGTTGCGCTTGAGGGCACCGAGCACCTCGCGTCCCGCCTCGGGCCCGAGCGGCACGACCGCCATGCCGAGGTCGGCACGCAACGCGGCGAACCAGTCGAACAACTCGGGCGGATCGATCCGCTCCACCACCGCGGTGATCGGGTGGCCGCGGTCGGCCAGCCACCGGCCGGCCCACTCCCACCCGCCGAGGTGCGGGAGCGCGAGGATCACGCCCTTGCCCCGATCGAGCGCCGGGAGCACGTGCTCGCGATATCCGACGGTGGTCAACCCGGCATCCACCTCGCGCGCCGAGAGCGACGGGAGACGGAAACTCTCGACGTAGTAGCGCGCGTAGGAGTCGAACGCCTCCTGGGCGGCGCGACGCAGCGCCAGCCCGCTCATCGCCGGATCGACGCGACGCAGGTGCCGCATGATCATCGAACGTCGTTCCGGGCTCGCCATCGCCGCGGTCGCGCCGAACGGCAGGGTGAGCGCATCGGCTGCTGGTCCGGGAAGCAAGCGCGCCGCGAACGCACCGGCGCGGTACCCGCGGACGGTCAGCGCGTCGGTGACCGTCTCGGTGAGCCGCCGTTGCGGGGGCATCGTGTCAGGGACGCCGACGCGGCACGAGCGTCCGGCGGCGTCGTTCGCTGCGCGCCACGCGACGGCTGTGACGGCGGTCGCGCCGCAGGTCGATGCGCTCCTGGGTGATCGGCGCGACCTCGGCCTGTCGCCAGACCTTCGCGAAGCGTTGGATCGCCGTGACCGAGCTGAGCGCGAGCATCACCCACAGGACCGGGATCAACAGCACCGGGAACGCCAGCCCGAGGCAGAGCAGCACGATGCGCTCGGCCCGCTCCATCAGCCCGCCCCGAGCGTCGAGCCCGAGTGACTCCGCCTTGGCGCGCTGGTACGAGATCACCTGGGCGACTGCCGAGACCGCGAACGGCAGCAGGACCAGGCGCGGCGACTCCGTCATCGCGAAGTGCCAAGCGATGCCACCGAGCAGGACCGCATCGGTGATCCGGTCGACCGTGGAATCGAAGAACGCACCACGCTCGCTCGCGGCCCCGCTCGCTTTCGCCAGCGCGCCGTCGAGCAGGTCGGGCAGTGCAGCGAGGATCACCAGGATCAGGCCGAGCAGCAGACGTCCCGACCCGATCGCCAACGCCGCGGCGACGCCGATCACGAGACCGGCGACGGTGAGATGGTCGGGCGTGAGACCCGTGCCCTGCAACGCGTTGCCGACCGGCTTGACCGCCCGGTCGACCGGCGTGCGGAACTTGCCGTCGAACATGGAGTCCTACTCGCCGACCGACTCGCTCGCCGACTCGCCGACCGACTCCCCGGTCCACACGGCCTGGTCGAGCTCGGGGTTGTCCTCCGCCAGATGCTCGAGAACACCTCCGTCGATGGCGTCCACGAGCACCAGCCCGCGCCGGGAGGGTGGCTCGTCGGCCGAGTAGCACAGGACCCGCCAGGTCGGTCGGCTCCGAATGCCGTGCCACACCTGCTGGGCGGACGCGTGGCCGACCGGGAACCCGACCGCCCGCTGGGCGACGACGAGCGCCTGCTTCTCGTCGACGTGCATCCGCCAGCCCGACGTGATGCTGATCGCGCCCATCACAGCGAGCGCGACGGCGGCGTACAAGAAGCCGTCGTTCACCACCGGCGAGCCGTCGCGGGCGACCACCCACGACAGGAGGCACCCGAGTGAGATGACCAGGTAGATGATGCCCGGGATCCGTCGACGGCTGTTGTCGGGGAACTTGTACGGTCCGACGTACCCGGCCGCGATCAGGTCGTCCGGCAACTCGTCGCGCACCGCGTCCGGGTCGTGGTCACTCATGCGCCCGTCAGCCTACGACGCCGCCGGGGTGACCGGCCATGCCTCGCGGATGCGCGCCGCCGACTCGGCGAGCGGCTCGGGCAAGGTGCGGGTGTTCGCGATCGCGGTCATGAAGTTCGAGTCCCCCGTCCACCGCGGGACGACGTGGACGTGGAGGTGGCCGCTGACCGACCCGCCCGCCGGGCGGCCGAGGTTCAACCCGACGTTGATCCCCTCCGGGGCGAAGGCTGCCCGGACGGCCCCCACACCGGCGGTCACGGTCGCCCACAGCTCCTGCGTCTCGTCGTGTGTCAACTGCTCCAACTCGGCGACTTCGCGATACGGCAGGACGAGCAGGTGCCCGGAGGCGTACGGGTAGGCGTTCAGGATCGCGAAGCACCGCTCCCCGCGGTGCACGACGTGCGTCTCCTCGTCGGGCAGCCCCGATCGCAGGATCCGCGTGAAGATCGAGCCCTCCCCCGCCTCCAGGGCCTCGTCGGCGGTGCCCACCGAGCGGACGTACTGCGATCGCCAACCCGCCCACAGCCGCTCGAGCACGATGGACCTCAGGCCGAGAGCGCCAGGTCGGCGGCCGAGGTCACCTCGTCGGTGAACCGACGCACGAACTCGTCGACGGACACACCGCGCTCGACCTCGCCACCGCGGGGGTTGACCCCGACGGTGCCGGCCTCGACGTCGTCGTCGCCCACGACGAGCACGTACGGCAGCTTCTCCATCTTCGCCGAGCGGATCCGCTTGCCGAGCTGATCGGTGGCGGGCACCACGTCGACCCGGGCGCCGACAGCACCCAGGCGGGCCACCACCTCGTCGGCGTAGGCCTCGTGCGCCGTGGCGACGGGCAGCACCCGCACCTGCACCGGTGCCAGCCACGTCGGGAACGCCCCGGCATAGTGCTCGACGAGCACGCCGAAGAACCTCTCGATCGAGCCGAGCAGCGCACGGTGCAACATGATCGGCCGGTGCCGTTCGTTGTCGGCGCCCACGTACTCGAGGCCGAAGCGCTCCGGCAGGTTGAAGTCGTACTGGATCGTCGAGAGCTGCCACGCTCGACCGATCGCGTCACGCACGTCGATGTCGATCTTGGGGCCGTAGAAGGCGGCATCGCCGTCCTTCACCGTGTACTCGAGCCCGTGACGGTCGAGCGCCTGGCGGAGAGCGGACGTGGCGTCGTCCCACAGGTCGTCGCCGCCCACGAACTTGGCGGGATCCTTGGTCGACAGGTGGAACGTGAAGTCGTCGAACCCGAACGCCCGCAGCACCGACAACACGAAATCGAGCAGCGACGTGATCTCGTCGGGCGCCTGCTCGCGCGTGCAGTAGATGTGGCTGTCGTCCTGGGTGAAGCCGCGGATGCGCATCAGGCCGTGGAGGGTGCCGGCACGCTCGTAGCGATACACGGTGCCGAGCTCGAAGAGTCGCAACGGGAGCTCACGGTAGCTGCGCTGCCGGCTGTCGAAGATGAGACAGTGCATCGGGCAGTTCATCGGCTTGGGGTAGTACG
Organism: Ilumatobacteraceae bacterium; assembly: GCA_007122945.1. GTDB lineage: Bacteria > Actinomycetota > Acidimicrobiia > Acidimicrobiales > Ilumatobacteraceae > SKSP01. The sequence continues at coordinate 9,207 of SKSP01000153.1, forward strand.
TGCCGTTGTCCATCTCCATCGGCGGGTACATCCCGTCGGCGTAGAAGTCGAGGTGTCCGCTCGTCTCGAAGAGCCGGGCGTTGGCGAGGTGCGGGGTGTACACGAACTCGTACCCGCCGTGCTCGTGACGGAGACGGCTGTAGTCCTCCATCAACTTGCGGATGATCGCCCCTTTCGGGTGCCACACGGCCAGACCGCCACCGATCTGGCTCGGGAAGCTGAGCAGGTCCAGCTCGACCGCCAGCTTCCGGTGGTCGCGCTTCTCGGCCTCCTCCAGCCGGTGGAGGTACTCGGCCAGGGCCCGCTCCGACTCCCACGCCGTGCCGTAGATGCGCTGCAGCATCGGCCCCTTCTCGTTGCCGCGCCAGTACGCGCCGGCGACCTTCCGGAGGCGGAAGTGGCCCAACTTCCCCGTCGACGGCACGTGCGGCCCGCGACACAGGTCGACGAACGCATCCGAGTTGCGGTACACGCTGATCGCGCTCCCGGGGGCGACGTCGACCGCGTCGGTCTCGTCGGCGCCGGCGCTCGTCACGCGCTCGATGATCTCACGCTTGTAGGGCTGGTCGGCGAACAGTTCCAGGGCGTCGTGGGGCTCGAGCTCGGATCGCACGAAGGGCTGGTCCTCGCCGACGATCCGGCGCATCTCGGCCTCGATCGCCGCGAGATCGTCGTCGCTGAAGGTCCGACCGTCGGGGAGCTCGAAGTCGTAGTAGAAGCCGTCGTCGATCGCCGGGCCGATCGAGAACTTGGCGCCCGGGAACAGCCGCGTCACGGCCTGGGCCATCACGTGCGCGGTCGAATGCCGCAGGACGTCACGGCCGGCGTCGCTGTCGGCGGTGACGATCGCGACCTCGGCGCCGTCGGTCAGCGGTGCGTGGAGATCGGCCTCGATCCCGTCGACCGTCGCCGCGACGGCGGCCTTGGCGAGACGCGAGCCGATCGACGCGGCGACGTCGGCAGCGGTCGCTCCAGCGGGGTACTCGCGGGATGAACCATCGGGGAGGGTGATCGTGATCTGGGCCATGACGTCGCCGAGTCTACGAGCGGCGCCGCCTCGCGCCGGGGCCGTTTCAGCCGCCGGCGACGGCGAGCAGCTCGCGATCGTCGGCGACCGCCGCGGGGCGCTCCGGCTCGCTCACGCTCGCGACCTTGGCGACGATCGTCGGTTCGGAGTCCGCGGTCGAGCCGGCGTACACGTTGCGGTACTCCTGACCGGTCATCTCGCGGATCTCGAACATGACCTCGTCGGTCATCGAGCGCCACGCCAGGTGGTCGGCCCCGCGACCTTCGTAGCGCTCGGGCCGGACCGGCCGCCCGATCCGGATCGAGCACTCGCCGAAGAGCTTCGGCACCTTCGCATCGGGTGGCTGGATGGCGTCGGTGCCGACGATGCCCACCGGATAGATCGGGCACCCGACCTTCATCGCCAGCCGGGCGGCGCCCGTCCGGCCCTTGTAGAGGTAGCCGTCGCGGCTGCGCGTCCCCTCGGGGAAGATCCCGAACAGCTCGCCGCGCCGGAGGACGGCCTCCGCCGCATCGAGCGCGGCCTGGGCCTTGTCCCCACCGGAGCGATCGATCGGGATCATGCCCATCGCCGGGAACAGGAACTTGGTCTTCCACGAGTCCATGTACTCGGCCTTGCCGACGAAGCTGATGTTGCGGGGCAACATCGCCATCAGGAATGCCGAGTCGAGGAAGCTGATGTGGTTCGGGCACAGGATCGCCGGACCCTCCTCGGGGAGGCGGTCGAAACCCTGGCGGTCGATCCTCCACATCCGTCGCATCAGCGGGCCGGTGACGCGACGGGACCGGGCCTGCAACTTGCCGGCACCCGGATGCTCTCCCACACCCGTGATACTACGCTCCGCCGAGCTCGACGCCGAGCAGGTCCGCGGCGGCGCGTGTCGACTCGCCCCGCCGCGCGGCCCGATCGATCGCGGCGACGGCACCGGGGGAGTCGAGATCGTCGTCGAGCCGCTCCCGGACCTCGTCGAGCACGTCTCCGGGGCGACCGTCGGCGGCGGCGCGCCAGGCGTCGAGCCGCCCCTGGTTGCGCGGCATCAGCTCGTCGTCCCACTCCCACTCGGTCCGGTAGTGGTGTTCGATGATGGCCAGGCGGATGGCCATCGGGTCCCAGTCCTCGCGGAGCCGGTCGACGAAGACGAGGTTGCCGAGACTCTTCGACATCTTCTCGCCGTCCTTGCTGATCAGCGCGGTGTGCATCCAGTGCTTGACGAAGGGCTCGCCGGTGGCGGCCTCCGACTGCGCCCGCTCGCACTCGTGGTGCGGGAAGATCAGGTCGGTGCCACCACCGTGGAGGTCGATCGTCGTGCCGAGCTCGCGGAGCGCCAGGGCGCTGCACTCGATGTGCCAGCCGGGTCGACCGGGCCCCCACATCGTGTCCCAGGACGGCTCGTCGGCGGCCGACGGTTGCCACAGCACGAAGTCGAGCGGGTTGCGCTTCTGGGGATCGTCGACCTGTCCACCGCGTTGACGCGCCAGCTCGAGCATCTCCTCGGTGGTGTAGTTGCTCACGCTGCCGAACGAGTCGAACCTCGAGACGTCGAAGTACACCGACCCCCCGGCCTCGTAGGCGTACCCGCGGTCGAGCACCATCCCGATGAAGCCACGGATGTCGGGGATCGCGGACGACGCCCTCGGTGTCGAGGCGACCGGGAGTGCGTTCAGGGCGACCATGTCCCGCTCGAAGCGGGCCTCCTCGCCGGCCGCGAGGTCGAGGTAGTGGATGCCGAGCTCGCGCGCCTTGGCGAACAGCGGGTCGTCCACGTCGGTCACGTTGCGCACGCAGGTCACCGTGTGACCGCGGTCGATCAGGCGCCGCTGCAACACGTCGTAGGCGATGAACGTCGCCGCGTGGCCGAGGTGGGTCGCGTCGTAGGGCGTGATGCCACACGTGTACATGAGCACGCGTTCGCCGGGCCCGAACGGCACGATCGCCCTCCGGGCCGTGTCGTACAACCGCATCATCTCAGCTGTCAACCGCTCGTGGGTCGCGCTTGATTCCCGTGAGCTTGGGCGCCACCCGGGTCCGATAGCGGACGTTGAGCTGCAGCAGCACCGCGGTGAAGGCCTCGATCGCCGTGGCGTTGGAGAGCTCACCGGCGTCGAGGGGACGGCAACCGGGGATCTTGGACACGATGTCGCTCACCTCGCGCACGGCGGCGGGGTCGTCACCACAGATCAGCACGTCGGAGTCGATCGGGCTCCCGATGTTGCCGAGCTCCTTGGCGGGGAGGTGGTGGAACGCCGCGACGACCCGACAGTCGGGCACGGCGGCCTGGACGTGGGCGGCGACGCTCCCGCGGGGCGGCACGAGCGGTTGGAACTCGTGGCCGACCCGCACGAGCGCGTTGGCCATGCTCACCACGATCTTGCCGTGCAACAGATCCACGTTGTCCTGGGCAGTGGTCGCGGCCGAGTCCCACGGCGTGGCGATCACGACGAGGTCGCACGACGCCGCGTCGGTGTTGTCGCCGGAGTCGAGCAGTTCGGCCAGGTCGGGCCAGCTCTCGAGGAGCTGGTCGCGGGCCTCCATGGCCCGGTACTTCGACCGCGACCCGATCACCGTGGGATACCCGACGCTCGACAGACGTGCCGCCAGGCCGCTCCCGGCCGGGCCGGTGCCACCCAAGATCCCGATACGCATGCCGTTGAGCCTGTCACATCGCCGGCTCGGGCGGGAAAGGCCGACTACGGTCGCCCGGCATGGGTCTGCTCGACGGCAAGAAGATCGTGGTCACCGGCGTCCTCACCGACGCATCGCTCGCGTTCGGTGTCGCCCAGATCGCACTCGACGAGGGCGCCGACATCGTCCTCACCGGCGCGGGACGGGCGCTCAGCCTCACCCGACGCACCGCGCGCAAGCTGACGCCGCCGGACGGAGGGGAGATCCCGGTGTACGAGCTCGACGTCACCGCACCGGAACACGGCGAGGCGGTCCGCGATGCGCTCGCCGAGCGGTGGGGCCGTGTCGACGGGGTCCTCCACGCGATCGGCTTCGCCCCGGAGGTCTGCCTGGGCGACGACTTCATGGCCGCGCAGTGGGACGACGTCGCCGTCGCGCTGCACGTGTCGGCGTACTCGCTGAAGGCGCTCGCCGACGCGTTCGTCCCGCTCATGGACCGCGGCGGGGCCTTCGTCGGGCTCGACTTCGACAACCGCCAGGCGTGGCCGGCCTACAACTGGATGGGGGTCGCCAAGTCGGCGCTGCAGAGCGTCAGCCGCTACCTCGCGAAGGATCTCGGCCCGAAGGGGATCCGGTCGAACCTGGTCGCGGCCGGGCCGATCAAGACGATGGCGGCCAAGTCGATCCCCGGGTTCGCGCTGTTCGAGGACACGTGGTCCGACCGGGCGCCGCTCGGCTGGGACGTCACCGACGCCGAGCCGGTGGCACGCGCCTGCATCGCCCTGCTGTCGGACTGGTTCCCCGCGACCACCGGAGAGATCGTGCACGTCGACGGCGGGTATCACGCCATCGGTGCCTGACCATCCCGCTCGTCGGCCAGGTTGGCCTCCAACTCGTCGAGCGCGACCCGCAGCGCGAGGATCCGCTCGGCCAGTGCGGGCGCGTGCGAACCGGCCTCGGCCGACAGACGCCGGGTCTCGCGCTCCAACTCGGACTGCCGGGCGGACTCGACGCTGCTGACGACCACGGCGATCACGATGTTCAGCACCACGAGCGTCGCCACGATGATGAAGCTGACGAAGTACACCGTGGCCCAGGCCGTGACGTCGAGCGCGGGGAAGTACAGGTCGTCCCAGTTGTCGAGCGTGAGGATCCGGAAGCACGTCATCATCGCCACGCCGACGGTGCCCCACTCGTCGGGCAGCTCCTCACCGAACAGTGCGGTGCCGACGACCGCGTAGACGTACATGACGAGTGCCACGAACACGGCGACCCCGGCGAGCGCCGCGAGGCTCCGGGCGAGCCCGAGCACGATCACGCGGAGGTCCTCGATCGCCTCGACCAGCCGGACGACGCGCAGCACGCGGGCGAGCCGGACGAGGGTGACGTTGGCGCCGATCACCGGGAGCAGCGCCAACAGGACGATCAGGAAGTCGAACACGTTCCATCCGCCCCGGAAGAACGCCCAGGGACGTGTGCCGTACGCCAGCAGCCGGATCGCGATCTCGACGCCGAAGATCACGAGGAACGCCACGTCGACGAACCGCAGCAATCCGCCCCAGTCCTCTCGGATCGCCGGGTACGTCTCCAGACCGATCAACACGGCGTTGGCGACGATGACGCCGAGGATCGACATCTGGAACCGGCGTGACTCCGCGAGCCGATGACAACGTGACGCGATCGCTCCCATCCGCACGACGGTAGAGCGGTCAGTGCGGGATCGTCGCCACGACCCGAGCCGGGGCCCCGACGGCGACGGTGAAGTCGGGGATCGTGCCCGTGACGACGCTGTTGGCACCGATCACGACGTGGCGGCCGATGCGGGCACCGGGGAGGACGACCGTGCCGTGGCCCAGCCAGCTCCCGTCGCCCACGTGCACCGGTCGCTCGGGTTGCACCTGGCGCGAGATCGGGACGGAGGGATCCGCGTACCCGTGGTTCTGGTCCGTCACGTACACGTGATGTCCGGTCCACACGTCGTCGCCGATCACGATCTCCATGTGGCCGACGATCCCGCTCCCCTTGCCGAGCAGGCAACGGTCGCCGATCGTCACGACCGACTCGGTCAGGCACCGCTGACCGGGCACCATCCCGGCCGACAGCGTCGCCCCCGGCCCGATCACGGTGCCGGTCCCGATGTGGATGAAGTTCTCGTTGACGATCGCGTTGTGCGGGAAGCAGATCACGCTGTCGCGGCCGAACGACCCGAAGCGGCGCCCCCGGACGGTGTCGGGTCCGATCGCCGCCAGCTCGGCCGCCTCGGCCCAGGCCCGCTGGACGACCTCGCCTGCGGCCCGTCGGCCGGCGGCGACCGCACGGGTCCACGTCGTGTCGGGGCGCCGGGACCGGTGCAGCACGGCCACGGACACTACCTTCGGACGCGATGTCGCCCCCCGACCCGAGTGCCACCCGTCCCGCCGCCGGCCGCCACGCCGAGGCCCGGTCCGCCCTGGCGCCGTGCGGTCCGGTGGTCGGACGGCGCGAGGGCTCGGCCGTCGTGTTCCGTGGCGTTCCCTATGCACGGGCGGACCGCTTCGGCCCGCCCGAACCGCTCCCGCCGTGGACCGAGCCGTTCGACGCCGGACGTCCGGGGGCCCAGTCCCCGCAGCGCGCGGGCGCGCTCGAGCGCCTGCTCGGCGGGACGGAGATCCCGACCGCCGAGCGCTGCCACCACCTCGACGTGTACACGCCCGGCGCGGACGACACTGGGCGATCGGTGCTCGTGTGGATCCACGGTGGGGCGTTCGTCAACGGTGGCGGCTCGATGCCCTGGTACCACGGCGGGGCGCTGGCGACGCGCGGCGACGTCGTGGTCGTCAGCATCAACTACCGACTGGGTGCGTTCGGGTTCACCGGGACCACCAACTGCGGTCTCGCCGACCAGGTCGCCGCGCTCGGGTGGGTCCGCCGCAACATCGCCGCGTTCGGCGGCGACCCGGATCGGGTCACCGTGTTCGGCGAGTCCGCGGGCGGTGCGAGCGTCGTCGCCCTGCTCGCCGTCCCGACGGCACGCGAGCTGTTCACCGGGGCCTGGGCGATGAGCCCGTCGCTCACCCAGCTCCGTTCGCCCGACCGGGCCGAGGAGGCCCGACGGCAGTTGCTGGCGGCGGCCGGCGTCGAGTCCCTGGACGAGCTCGCTGGCCTGCCGGTCGACGCGGTGCTCGATGCCCAGGCGGCCGTGCTCGCGGATCCGGAGCGGGCCATCACGGCGTTCGCCCCCACCGTCGACGGGTGCCTCGTGCCCGACGCCATCTTGCCCGCGGCGGCGGCCGACCCACGACCGCTCGCGATGGGCACCATGCGCGACGAGATGCTCCTGTTCAACGCGTTCGACCCACGCGTCGCGTCGCTCGACGGTGTCGGCCTCCGTCGGGCGTTCGAGCGCCGGTTCGGCGCGCGCACCGACGAGGCGCTGATCGCCTATCACGAGCACCGCCCCGATTCGCCTCCGGGCGTGGTGCTGTCCGCGATGCAGACGGACGAGGCGTTCCGCGTCCCGGTGCGCGCCCTGGCCGATGCACGCGCGGCCCACGCGTGTCCGACCTGGGTGTGGTGGTTCACCTGGGCGACGCCCGCGTTCGAGGGACGCCTCGGGGCCTGCCACGGGCTCGACATCCCGTTCGCGTTCGCCAACCTGGACCGGACGGGCGTCGAGATGTTCACCGGATCGAGCGACAGCCGCGACGCGTTGGTCGACGAGTTCTCGGGGTCCCTCGTCCGGTTCGCCCGGACCGGCGACCCGGGATGGGCACCCCACGACGAGGTCCACCGTCCGACGCGCCGGTTCGACACCACCTGCTCGACCGAGCACGACCCCGAGCCGGGCCTCCGGCGACTGTGGGACCGGGAACGGCAGACGTGCACGTCCTGACCGAGCCCGAGGCGATGCGACGCTGGACGGCCACGGCGCGGACCGGTGGATGCACCGTCGCCCTGGTCCCGACGATGGGGGCGCTGCACGCCGGCCACCTCGCACTCGTCGACGAGGCCCGGGACCGGTGCGACACGGTCGTCGTGTCGATCTTCGTCAACCCCCTGCAGTTCGACCGACGCGACGACTTCGACTCCTACCCGCGCCCCGTCGACGCCGACCTCGCCCGCTGCCGCGAACTGGGGGTGGACGCGGCCTACGTCCCGACGGCCGCGGTGATGTACCCGGCGGGCTTCGACACCCGGGTCGAGCCCGGCGCACTCGCCACCGTGCTCGAGGGCGCCCACCGCCCGGGCCACTTCACCGGTGTCACGACGATCGTCACGAAGCTGCTCGCCGCCGTGCGACCCGACGCGGCGGTGTTCGGGGAGAAGGACGCCCAGCAGCTCGCCGTCGTTCGGCGGACGGTGACCGACCTCGACCTCGGCGTCGAGATCGTGGGCGTGCCGACCGTGCGCGAGCCCGACGGCCTCGCGCTCTCCAGCCGGAACACGCGACTCGACCCGTCGGCCCGTGCGGCGGCGACCTGCCTCCCGCGGTCGCTCGCCGCCGCCAGGGACCTCGTGCGCGCCGGTGAGCGCTCAGCTGCCGCGGTCGAAGGCGCGGTGCGCGCCGAGATCGACGCCGAGATCGATGCGGGGAGCGACGTGCGGCTCGAGTACGCGACGGTCGTCGACCGGCGCACCTTCGAGCCGGTGACCGACATCGACGAACACTCGCTCGTGGTCCTCGCGGCGTGGGTCGGCGGTGTCCGGCTGATCGACAACCTCGCCGTGCTCGCCGACGTCGACGACGACGCCGGGACGGGTGTCTGACTCGACCCGTTCCTGCAACCGGTCGGCGACACCGGACAGGACCAGCGCGAGCACCACGCCGTTGAAGATGGCATGGGCGATCATGACCGGCCCGATCCGGCGGAGCAGGTAGGCGGCGCCCCCGAGCGCGACGCCGACGCCCGACAGGATCGCCACCAGCCCGATGTTGCCCGCGCCCCGTGTCGGGTCGACGTGGGCGAGGCCGAACAGCACCGCTTGCAACCCGATCGTGAGCACGACGCCGAGATGGGTGAGCAGGCCACGCATCACCACCCCCCGGAAGACCATCTCCTCGACGACCGGAGCGGCGATCACGGCCGTCACGAGCAGGGCCACGACGTACGCCCGGTCGGCGTCGAGCTCGGCGATGCCCTCGGTGTTGCTGCTGGTCGGGACGTCGGCGGTCAGCACGATCGCGGCCACCATCACCTGGCAGACCACGGCGACCACCCACACCAACGGTCCCCACCCGATGTCTGACCAGCGGAACCGGAGCCCGATGTCGTCGGCCAGCCGCCCGGTGCCCCAGCGACGCGACACGTACAGGCACCACGCGACCGACGGCCCGTACCCGACCGCCGCGAGGATCGCGACGTACACGATCACCGGCCAGCCCAACGACACGAGTTGATCGATGAGCAACCGACCACCGATCAGGGACGCCGTGAGGATGGCCAGGGCCCCGACCGCAGCCCGGAGGGGCAGGGTGCCGTGCGGCGCACGCCCGGGCCGCAGCCGATCGGCGAGCACGGGCTCGTGCCAGCGGGTCCCGTCGTAGTACCGGCGGCCCGGCCGGCCCTCCGGATCGGGGTACCAGCCGGCCGGGGCCCCGGTCGGTGGCGGGAACGACGGCGGTGAGAGCTCGGACATCGACGGTCCTAGCGTACGGGCGTGCTGTGGGACGCCACCCTGCCCGGATCGATGCGCTTCCGCGGCGCGCCGCTCCCGGGACCGACCGCCGTCGACGTCGCGATCGTGGGAGGTGGCTACACCGGCCTGTGGACGGCACATGCCCTGCGACGGGCCGATCCCGGGCTCCGCGTGATGGTCCTCGAGCACCACACGGTCGGTTTCGGTGCGAGCGGGCGCAACGGCGGTTGGTGCTCGGCGCTCCTGCCGATGTCGTTGGGGCTGCTCGCCCAGCGGTACGGCACACCGGCAGCGGTCCGGATGCAGCGGGCGATGCACGCGACCGTCGGCGAGGTGGTCCGGACCTGTGCGCACGAGGGGATCGACGCCCAGGTCGCGGCCGGCGGCACCGTCGAGCTGGTGCGCACCACCGGTCAGTGGCGACGGGCCGCGGCCCGCCTGGCGTCGTTCCGCTCGTTCGGCTTCGGTCCCGACGACCTGCGATGGGCCGACGCCGACGAGGCCAGCAAGCTGTGCCGCGCCACCGATGTGCTCGGGGCGCTCGTCACGCCGCACTGTGCGGCGCTGCACCCGGCCCGGTTGGCACACGGGCTCGCCGGCGTGGTGCACGCCGCGGGTGCGACGATCCACGAGCACACCGAGGTCGTCGGCCTGGGGCCGGGGTACGTCGACACCGTGCACGGCCGTGTCCGCGCCGAGATCGTGGTCCGGGCGACGGAGGGCTACACGTCCACACTGCGAGCGGCGCGACGCGACATCCTGCCCCTGTACTCGATGATGATCGCCACCGAGCCGCTCGCCGTCGACCGCTGGGACGAGATCGGCCTGGCCGGGCGCCCGACGTTCACCGACGGTCGCCGCGGTGTGATCTACGGACAGCGGACGGCCGACGGTCGCCTCGCGTTCGGGGGCCGGGGCGCGCCGTACCACGCCGGGTCCCGGGTACGTCCCGCCTTCGACACCGACGCCCGGGTGCGCACCCGCCTCGTCGACACGCTCCGCGACCTGTTCCCCGTCCTGCGCGACGTCGCCGTCGAGCATCACTGGGGCGGCCCGCTCGGGGTGCCCCGTGATCTGCACGCCGGTGTGCGTCTCGACCGCTCGACGGGTCTCGCGTTGGCCGGCGGTTACGTCGGGGACGGCGTCGCGACGAGCAACCTGGCGGGCCGGACCCTGGCGGACCTGATCACCGGCGCCGACTCCGAACTGGTCCGCCTGCCGTGGGTCGGCCACCGGTCACGGCGCTGGGAGCCCGAGCCCTTCCGGTGGCTCGGGGTCAATGCGGTGCGGCTGGCGGCCGACGTCGCGGACCGGGTCGAGGCGCGCTCGCACCGCCGTTCGTCAAGACGGACGTCATGAATCGCTCAAGGCTTCGTCAACGACGTCAGGGGGGATCCGCCCGCCGCCGATGAGTGGGCATGTCCCCGGTCCGCGGCTGCAGCCGTCTCGCGCTCACCGCCACGCTGCTGCTCGCGTCGGTCGTGCTCGCAGGGTCCCCGACGGGTCCCGCCGCGGCGGCCGTCGCCGACGACGACTGGCGCGGCATCGTCAACGCGTACCGGGCGATGTCGGGGCTCGATCCCGTCGGTGAGAACCCGACGTGGTCGGACGGCGGTCGGGCCCACTCGTGCTACATGTTGTTGAACGGCATCAGCCACAGCCAGGACCCGGCCAAGCCCGGCTACAGCGAGGCCGGCCACGCGGCCGGGATGAACGGCAACGTCGCCGTCAGCAGCGCGGCGACCGCGACACCGCGTCAGCACATCGACCTCTGGATGACCGGGCCGTTCCACGCCATCGGCATCCTCCGCCACAACCTCACGACGAGCGGTTTCGGACTCTGCGCCGACGCCGCGATGTCCCCCTGGCGGTCGGGGGCCACGCTCGACGTGATCCGCGGGCTGAACTCGACGCTCCCCCGCCCCACCCAGCCGATCGTGTTCCCCGGCCGCGAGGCGACCGTGCCGCTGCACCGGTTCGTGACCGAGTACCCGAACCCCGTCACCATGTGCGGCTGGTCGGGGA
>SKSP01000157.1 GCA_007122945.1 Ilumatobacteraceae bacterium
CCGATCTTCCTCCGCCTCGAGGGCCCGAACCAGTGGCTCGACGAGGACACGCTGCCCGGCTTCCGTGCCCTCGTCGAGCGGTTCCAGCGCGAGATGGGCGCGGTCGCGGACCAGCTGATGGCCGCGATGTGCGTCGGACTCGGCCTCGACGCCGACCATCTCGACCGGGCGTTCGGCGAACGCCGGATGTCACTCGTCAAGCTGATCCACTATCCCGCCACGCCACCGGGCGAGGCCGGGGTCAACTCCCACCACGATGCCGGGTTCCTGACGCTGCTGTGGCAGCACGGCGTCGCCGGGTTGCAGGCGCGCAATCCCGACGGCGAGTGGATCGACGTCCCACCGACCGACGGCGCGGTCGTGGTCAACCTCGGCGAGATCCTGCAGGCGATGACCGGCAACTACTTCGTCGCCACGACCCACCGGGTGATCGCCCACGAGGAGCGGTACTCGTCGGGCTACTTCCACGGGCCGGACCTGCGCACCCGCTTGGAACCGCTCCCGCTCGACGCGCACTTCGCCGAGGCGGTCGCGGCCAGCCCGCACCACAGCAGCGCCGGGTTCATGGCCAAGCGCGACGAGCTGCTCAGCGGTGCACGGGGAACCGGGTCGAGCCGGGTCGAGTGCTACGGCGAGCAACTCTGGAACTACTTCGTCCGCAGCTACCCCGAGCTGGTGGCTCGCCACCATCCCGACGCCGCCCCGGTCGACGCCTGACGGCGGACCCTCGCCGACCCTCGCTCACGCGTCGACGCGACTGCCAGAGCGTGTCATCGCGAGCGTCGGGTAGCCCTCCGCCGCCGCCGTCTCGAGCCGCTTGCGGTAGCGGGGCAGGCCGCCGTTGTACATCACGTGGCGCATCCGGTCGCGCCCCTCGATGTTCTCGTTGTACCCGGTGAACCACGACTTCGCCCGCCGGAGCAGCATCCGCTCGTACCACCGGCGGACCTCGTCGGCCCACGCGGCCTGCGCTTCGACCGTCACCTCCACCCGCTCGATGCCGTGGTCGCGGACGTGGCGGAGCAGGCCGGTGATCCAGTCGGTGGTCAACTCGATCGAGCGCGGGAAGTTGATCGTCGACGACGACCCCTGCGGCCCGCCGATCATGAAGAGGTTCGGGAAGCCGTGGACGAAGATGCCGAGATAGGTGTCGGGGTCGGCCGCAGCCCACACGTCGCGCAGGTTGCGGCCGTCTGCACCGGTGATCTCGATCCGGTCGAACGCGCCCGTCACGGCGTCGAACCCGGTGGCGTAGACGATGACGTCGAACTCCCGCTCGGTGTCCGACGTCCGGACCCCCTGTTCGGTGATCTCGACGATCGGTGTCTCCTCGATGTCGACGAGGTCGACGTGGGGCAGGTTGTAGGCCTCGTAGTAGCGGGTCTCGAGCGGCACCCGCTGCACCCCGAACCCGTGATCGCGCGGGATCAGCTTCTCGGCGACGGCCGGGTCGTGGACGCGCTCGCGGATCTTGTCGGCGACGAACTCGGAGAACTCGGCGTTGGCGTCCTCGTCCATGAAGATCTCACGGAAGTTGCCGACCCACTTCTCGAACCCCGGCGACGCGTACAGGCGCTCCCAGAACTCGCGTCGCTCGTCGGCTGCGAGGTCGTGGAACGAGCGCGGATCGGGGCCGTGGAGGAACCCGCCGGGGGTGTCCGCACACCTGGCGAAGATGCGGTCGTAGTCGGCGCGGATCGCGTCCATCTCCTGCTCGCTGATCGGCCGGTTGTGCAGCGGGGCGCACCAGTTGGGGCGCCGCTGGTACACCGTCAGGTGACCGACCTGCTCGGCGATCGCCGAGATGACCTGCACACCCGTCGCGCCGGTGCCGATGACGGCGACCCGCTTGCCGACGAGGTCGACCGGCTCGTGGGGCCAGTCGAAGGTGTGGAACGAGTCACCGCGGAACGAGTCCATGCCCTCGTAGTGCGGGAGGGTCGGCGCCGAGAGCACGCCGATCGCCGTGACCAGGAAGCGGGACCGGATCGTCCGGTCGTCCGCGAGCCTGGTCGTCCACGTGCTCGTGGCGTCGTCGAAGGTGAGCGACTCGACGGTGCACCCGAACTCGATGTCGCGTCGGAGGTCGAGCTTGTCGGCGACGAAGTTGAGGTAGCGCAGCGTCTCGTCCTGACCCGCGAAGTGCTCGCTCCAGCTCCACTCGGCGAGGATCTCGTCGGAGAACGAGTAGCCGTAGGTGTAGCTCTCCGAGTCGAAACGACAACCCGGGTACCGGTTCTGGTACCAGGTGCCGCCCAGGTCGTCGGCGCGCTCGATGACGTGCACGTCGATTCCGAGCTCGCGCAGGCGGTGCAACTGGTACAGGCCCGACACCCCGGCGCCGATGACGAGCACCTCGTGGTCCGGCGCGGTCGTTTCGTCGGTCGGGGACATGGACCATCTCTACTACCCGACGGTGGCGGCGAGCGACCCGGGCCGATCCGGGCCGATCCGGTCGGTTCACTCGGGAAGGCCGATCGTGAACTCGCAGGAGAAGGCGGTCCAGCCCTCGGCCACCTCGGTTCGGAGGCGATGATCGCCGAGCTCGGCGGCGAGGCGCTCACGACCGCGTCCGGCGTGGACGTCTCTGACGTCGAACCCGCCGGCGTCGTCGCGGACGCGAGCGACCAGGCGCTCCGCGTGCCACTCGACCTCGAACGCGACGACCGTGGCCCCGGCGAGCAACGAGTTCGGCACGGCGACCCCGAGGAACCGTTGCAGCTCGTACGCGGTGGCGGCATCGACGAGCCGCCGCGCCGCCTCGTCGCGCGGAACGGCCCCCACGGCGACCCCGGCCCGGGTCACCATCCGGACGTAGGGCTGCACGACGTCGGCGAGCCGGGCGTGACCGATCTCGAGATCGGCGTCGAGCTGACGCAAGCGGAGGCGGTGCTCGACGTCGCCGAGCTCGGCCAGCACTCGCTGCTGGTCGCCCCCGGCCGTCTCCAGCCTGAGTCGGGCCAGCCGGAGCTCGCTCAACACGTCGTCGTGGATCCAGTTCGCGCGCCGCCGCCGTTCCCGCTCCATCCGGTCCCGCTGCTCCTGTTCGAGCACACGCGCATAGTGACGGAGCGTCCGGCGGACCGAGAGCACGACGAGCGCTCCGAGCGCGAGCAGGGCGAGCGTGATCGCCACGCACACGGTGACGTCCACCGATGCGGACCACGAGCCGGCCGCCACGGCGACGACGACCGGTGGTACGGCGTGGGCGGCGAACCCGCGACGGAGCACGATCCGTTCCCCGGCCCAGGCGATCGGCCAGAGCCACGCCCATGCGACGACCGTCGGGGACTCGACCTGCAGCAGCGAGACGCCCAACAGGGCTCCGCTCCCGGCGGTCGAGAGCACGATCGATACTCGCCAGGCCCACGACCGGTCGTCGTCGAACGCCACCATCCGGGCGGCGATCGCGACCCCCGCGATCCAGGTGGCCGCTGCCGACCACGCGGCTGATGCGTGGCGAGCGCCGTCGTCGGTCGCGTCGTGCCCCAACGTCGAGACGGCCGCGACCGCACCGACGGCCACGACGGTGACCGCGGCGATCGCGACGGCCGGTACCACCCGGCCGAGCGGGGAGGTGCCGACCCGGGGTGGCGGGGTCACGCTGGTCATCGTCGGGCCCGGACGGGTCGCCCCCGTTCGTAGCCCGATCTCGGCGCCCATGGAAGGTTCGGCGACAACCCCGGACAACCCCGGACAACCCCGGACAACCCGCGGACAACCCCCGGACGACCACGGACGACCCCGGACGACCCCGGGGCAAGGTGGGCTACCGTGCCCGGATGAGCGGGCGCCGCATCCCCGGCCGGCCGCACCCGGGGACCGACGGCCACCATCGTTCGAGACCCGTGTCGGGCGCCGATCGGGAGGAGTTCGTGGCGCGCCTCGCCGAGTTGCGCGTCGCGAGCGGGAAGAGCTTCGCCCGTCTCGCGCGCGAGCTGGATCGGCCCCGATCGACCATCCACGGCTGGTGCACCGGGCACCACCTGCCCTTCCCTCGCGACGACGACGTGTTCGGACGTCTCGTCGTCGAGCTCGGTGTCGACGACCCCGCACCGTGGGTCGACGCGCTCCGCCGCGTCCGTCGGCGCAACGACAGGTCGGCGGGCAACCCGTATCTCGGGCTCGAGCCGTTCACCGAGGCCGACGCCGGGCGACTCCACGGGCGTCGGGCGCTCGTCGATCGGCTCGTGGCGACGACGTGCGCCCGCGCCGAGGTGCCCTGCGTCGTCATCGGCGCCTCGGGCGCCGGCAAGACCTCGCTGCTGCGCGCCGGGTTGCTCGCGGGCCTCGCCCCGCCGGTGCGCGGCCACTACCTCACCCCCGGGCCCCGACCCAGCGACCGGCTCGATGCGCTCGGCGCCGAACTCACGTCGGAGCCGACGCTGGGCGACGTCGTCGTGATCGACCAGTTCGAGGAGCTGTTCACACTCGCTGCGGCCGAGGCGATCGGCCCGACGATGGCAGCCATCGAGGACCTGCAACGGCGCCCGAGCTGCGAGGTCGTGATCGGCGTGCGCGCCGACTTCTACCACCGGTTGCTCGACACACCCCTGCTGGCGGCGGCACTCGGGACGCGTCAGGTCGTCGTGGGACCGATGTCGCCGAGCGAGGTGACCGACGCGATCGTCGAGCCGGCCGCAGCCGCCGGGATGACCCTGGCACCCGATCTCGTGACCGAGCTGCTCCGCAGCTTCACGAGCGGACCGACGACCGGCTCACCGCTGCCCCTGCTGTCCCACGTGTTGTACCTGATGGCCGAGCACGCCACCGGGAACCGTCTCACGCTCGCCGACTACGAGGCGATCGGCGGGTTGACGCACGCCCTCGAGCGCTCCGCCGAGGAGGCCCACGGGGCATTGCCCCTGACCGCTCGGGCCCTGTGTCGCGAGGTGCTGACCGCGCTGGTCGAGCTCGGACAGGACGCCACACCGACCCGTCGACCCGCCGGCCGGGCCGAGCTGGCCACGTTCGGGAGCGACGCCGACGTCGTGATCGAGGAGCTCGTACGGCGGCGGCTGCTCACCGTCGACCACGAGACGGTCCAGCTCTGCCACGAAGCGATCATCGCCGCGTGGCCGAGGCTCGCGGCCTGGGTGGACGATCGGCGCGACACCCTCCGCGCCGCTCGGCGGATCCGTCTCGCCCACGAATCGTGGGTCGCCACGGGCCACGACCCGGCCGCGCTGCTGCGTGGCACCGCGCTCGACGATGCCTTGGCGGTGGTGAGCCAGCCCCGCGGCGCCCCACTCGACGCCGAGCTCGCCCGCTTCGTCGAACGTTCCGAGGCGACTCGTCGCCTCGAGCACCGAGCGGACGCCGAGCGCCTCGCCCGCCAGCTGGCGATGCACTCGGCCGTGCTCGATCACCACGACGCGTCGCTCGCACGTCACCTGGCCGTCGTCGCGCACACGGTCGCCGTCACACCCGAGAGCCGATCCGCGGTCCTGCGGGCATCGCGCTCGATCGCCGGTCCCCGTTTCGTCGGATCGCAGGGACCGGTCGTCCTGGCGACGTCGCCCGCACACGGACGCGCGGTCACCGTGCACCAGTACGACGGGCAGATCACCGGACTGGGAGCCTCCGACGGGACGCTCACCCGTGACCACGTATGGGTCTGCGGGGCGATGACGGGAGCGTTCGGCGCCACCCTCACCCGCGACGCCGCGTGGCTCGCCGTCGCGACCCGCCACGGCGACGTGATCGTCGCCCGCAGTGACGGTTCGGGGGCGTCGAGTCCGCTCCCCGAGGCCGAACGGACCGGAGCACCGGTGCTGACCGTCGCATCCGACCCCCACGACGACCGGATCCTGGCCGGCACGGAGGACGGGCTCGTCCGATCGTGGCGGCGGCTCGGCGACCGGTGGACACCCGACGCGATGACGGCGTGCGGCGCCGCGGTGCTCGACATCGCGGTCCACCCCGGCGACGGCTCGCTCCTCGTGGCGCTCGGTGACGGGCGGGTCGAGTGGCGACCCGGCGTCGACGACCGGGTGACCTGGGCGGTCCGGGCACCGGCCGGCACCGCAGCGAGCGCCGTCGGCATCGGGCCCGACGGCCGCCACCTCGCGGCCGGTTTCCACGACGGCCGGGTCCGGATCTGGTCGCTCGGCAGCGGCCGGCCACGGGAGGTCGAGGTTGGCTCGGCCCCGTTCGCGACGTGGGTGAACGTGGTCGGGTTCTCCCCCGACGGAGAGCTGTTCGTGGCGGCGAGCTCCGACGGCACCGTCCGGCTGTGGGAGGTCGCGACCTGGCGCGAGATCCGGCCCGAGCTGCGGCACCCGGCGGTCGTGAGCGACGCCCGCTTCGCGGGTGCTCGCCTGCTCGTCACCGCGTCGGAGGACGGGATCGTACGGACGTGGGACCTGGCCCGCGCCGTGACCGGATCGGACGAATCGGTGTGGTCGATCGACGTCGACGCAACCGGTGCGTCGCTGATCGTCGCGTCGCGGTCGATGGTGACGACGGTCGGTGTCGTCGATCCCGACGAGCCCAGCTGGCAGCTCGACGCGCCCGTCGACGGCGAGCTGTTCAGCGGCGAGACGACGGTCGCCGGCGACCGACTGCTGATCGGGACTCGGGTCGGCTCGGTGCTGGCGGTGGCGCCCGGCGACGCG
>SKSP01000342.1 GCA_007122945.1 Ilumatobacteraceae bacterium
CGCGTCGCCGACGGCCGACTCGAATGCCGAGTCGAGGAAGATCCCCCCGCCGAGCCCGTCGAGAACGCAACCATCCGGTCCGCCGTCGCGCAGCTCCTCCACGAGCGGCACGAGCCACACGTGGAACGACGAGAGGTGGTGCACCGCCATGGCGTAGGTGCCGATGTCGGCGACGACGTCGTCGACCCGCGGCATGACCACGTGGTGCGCCACCCCGAGGCGACACGCGACCTCCGAGGCCACGAGCGGATCGAGGGTGGTCCCGATGTCCGACGACGTCGTCCACGCCTCGACCGACGTCGGCCCGACCCGATCGACGGCCAGCGCGGCCAGCAGGCGCGAGTCCCAACCACCGCTCAGGAGGGACACGAAGCGGTGTTCGCTGTCGGCGAGCTCACCGATCGACGCCCGCAGTGCGTCGACCAGATCGCCGGTCGACCCGCTGCCCGGTGTGACCGCGTCGAACCAGGGCCAGTCCGACGGCGGGGCGACGTCGACCCGCCCACCCGGCCGAACGGTGCTCCACGGAGGGAGCCGCTCGACCCCCTCGACGATCGTGCGGTTCCGCATCGGCGCACCGACCGCCAACACGTCGGCCCAGGCATCGCGATCGGCGACGACCCGGCGACGCGTCCGAACCAACGCGTCGAGCGACGTGGAGAACGCGACCGACGTGTCGTCGACCTCGACGAACACCGGTGACGAGCCGGCCAACGACCCGTGGAGGAACGTGTCGGCTCCGTCGGCGACGACCCCCGTGGCGCCGGCCGTCGCGGCCGCGCGCCATCCACACGATGCGTCCGGCAGCGCTCCGGCGCCCGACCAACGGACCACCCCGCCCCCCGCCGCGGTCGCCACGGCGATGTCACCGGAACCGAAGACTGCCGCCACGCCGCCATCCAGCAGTGGGGGGAGCCCTCCGAGCGTCCCGGCCATTCTCGCCGCTCGCGAACGATCCGCCGCTCCGATCACCCCGCACACGACTGGGGCCGGACGACCGGCCGGTCGCGACGGGTCAGTCGTCATCCGGATCCTCGGTGTAGGCCCGATATGCCTCGAGGACCTCCGGCGTCGGGCCGTCGACCATGACGACACCGCGCTCCATCCAGATGACGCGATCGCAGGTCTTGCGGATGCTTCGCATGCTGTGGCTCACGAGGAAGACGGTCCCCGCCTTCGAGCGGAGCTCGTCGATCCGGCGGCGACTCCGGCGCTTGAACGCAGCATCGCCGACGCTGAGCGCCTCGTCGATCAGAAGGATCTCGGGCTCGACGGCGGTCGCGATCGCGAAGTGCAGGCGCGCCCGCATCCCGGACGAATAGGTGCGCAGCGGCAGGTCGATGAACTCCTCGAGCCCGGCGAAGTGGACGATCGCCGGAAGCCTCTCCTCCAACTCCTGCCGGGACAGCCCCAGTGCGAGGCACCCCAACTCGACGTTGCGGCGACCCGACACCTTCGGTTGGAGCGCGGCCCCGACGCCGAGCAGCGCGGGCTGGCTGTTCGCGTAGATCGTCCCCTCGGTGGGCGGCAGCAAGCCCGCCATCACCTGGAACAGGGTCGACTTGCCGGCACCGTTGCCGCCGATGACACCGATCGCCTCACCCTGGTACGCCGTGAACGAGACGCCGCGCACGGCATCGATCGAACGCTCGACCGGGCGCTTGAACCCCTGCCGCAGGGTCTCGCGGAACCCGGGACGACGCTCCTCGTTGACGTGGTAGGTCACGTGGACGTCATCGACGACCATCGTCGCCGGCCGGGCGCCGGTCGTCACCGGCGCACGCTCGTCGACCGCTGACGGCTCAGGCACGGCCGTACTCGCTCTCACCCGACCGGAACACGACCAGCCCGATGACGAACGCGGCGAGCGCCCAGACCGACACCGACACCCACATCAAGGCGACGTCTTGTTGGTCGAGCGTCGAGAGCATGTACTCCCTCGGGATGCTCACGAAGCAGTACAGCGGGTTGAGGACGAACAGCGCCTTGATGGCGGGATCGGTGACGAATCGGTCGACGAGGAACAGGACCCCCGACATGTAGAACAGGATGCGGAACACGAACGGGAGGAGGTTCGTCAGGTCGGGGACGCGATCGGCCGCACGGGCGACGAACAGTGCAGCACCCAGGTTGAACACGAACTGGATCGCCACGAGCGGGAGGACCAGCAACCACGACAGGGACACCCCCTCACCTGTCACGATGACGACCGTGACGGTGACCACGGCGGCCGCTCGCAGCATCAGGAACTCGCGGAACACGGTGCTCAACGGGAGTATCGCCCGCGGGAACTGGAGGGACCGGATGAGGCCGATGCTGTTGGAGATCGAGCTCGAACCGCCGACGATCGACCGCTGCGAGAACTGGTAGACGAAGATGCCGACCGCCAGGAACCCGATGAAGTTCTCCACCCCTCGATCGACGCCCAGGAGGACGCCGAAGATGAGGTAGTACACGCCGATCAGCAGCAGCGGGGTGAGGACGTGCCACAGACCGCCGAGGATCATGTTGCTGTGCCGGGCGCGCATCTCGCCGACCGACATCGCGAACGCGAACTCGCGACGTTCCCAGACCGATCGGACGTACGTCCTCAGGGAGGGACGCGTGCTGAGCCGCGCCAGCCCGTGGGGCGTCTCGGCGATCACTCGTTCCACGACAGGAAAGCTACCCGTGGGAGCGTCCGACGCATGCCGCGCCGCGACGTGGCACGGCGGGACCGCCGTTCGAGGCGTCCCGCTCGCTAACCTCGGTGTGCGCGCCGCCCGCTCGCTGGCGGCCGGACCTCCTCACCCACGTCGGCACCCACGTCGGCACGGCCCACGTGAGCGGAGGAACACGAGGAGCGTTCGGAGATCGACATGACGTCCGCCAGCTACACGACCCGTATTCGTCGACTGATCGCCGAACGCGGCGTCGCGGTGCTCCCCGGGCTCGCGCGCCAGGAATGGCGGCGGCGCCGGAGCCGCATGCGCGGCAGTCGTCGCGTCTACCGGCGCCTCCTGGAGAAGGAGCTCGAGTGGCGGGTGCCGATCGGCATGCGGCAACCCCGGTGGTGGCGGCACGGGTTCCTCTCCCGCTCCGCCGTGCTCTATCGGCTCGACGAGAACGGTCCCGAGCACTACATCTCCGACGTGCAGCGCTACCGCAGCACGAAGCGGATGGTCCACCCACGGCTGCAGGACGTCATCAACAACAAGTTCACGACCCATCTGTTGTTCCGCTCGATCGACGTCCCCACCACCGAGCTCCTCGGCGTCTACTGGCGGGGCGCTGTCCATCGTTTCCCGGCCGAGGACCGGACCCCGCTGCCCGAGTACCTCACGAGCCTCCACGACGAACAGCGGGTCTTCTTCAAGCCGTTGACGGGCGCCGAGGGCAAGCGCATCTTGTCGATCCGCCGGGTCGGCGACAAGTTCAGGATGAACGGCGAGATGCACGACCTCGAGACCGTCCAAGAGGCGATCGAGGTCGGCAAGCGGCCGCTCGTGGTCGAGACCGGTGTCGAGCAGCACCCGGCCCAGCGGGCGCTCTTCGCCGAGACGACGAACACGATCCGCCTCCTCACGATGCTCGATCTCGAGGACCGGCAGCCGTTCGTCGCCGTCGCGGTCCAGCGGATCGGCACGCGCCGCTCCGGGCACGTCGACAACTGGAGCCAGGGTGGTCTGAGCGCTCGCGTGGACGTCGCGACCGGACGTCTCGGCCCGGCGACGTGGCTCCCCGAGGACGGTGTCGATTCCCTCACCTGGTTCCCGCGTCATCCGGAGACCGGCGCACCGATCGAGGGAGCGCAGGTCCCGTTCTGGGAGGAGACGCTCGAGACCGTGCTGCACGCCTCCCGGATCCTGTCGTTCATGGAGTACGTCGGTTGGGACGTCATCATCAGCCCCGACGGCCCGGTCATCCTCGAGGCCAACATCAACAGCGGGATGAACGTGCTCCAGGTCCACCAGCCGCTGCTCGCCGACCCGAGGGCCCGCCGCTACTTCGCCAAGCGCGGTGTCGTCCCGGAGTGACCCCGGGCGCGGTCACGACCGGCCCAGTTCGAGATCGAGCACCGCACCCGCCATGTCCCGCGCCGGGCCCTCCCACGGGAAGTGCGCCACCGGGTGGGCCGCGAAGTTGATCTCGCCGAACACGCAGGTCGCGGGACTCGGCGGCGCCGTGATGTCGGTGACGATCATGTCCACGCCGGCGTGGCAGAGCCCCGGCACCGAGCGCACCGCTCGCACCGCCATCGCGGCGATCCCCGGGTGCACGTCGGGGGTGACGTCGATGCTGTCGCCGCCGCCCGCCAGGTTCGCCACCCGGCGGAGCACGATCCGCTCGCCCGCGGACGGGACGTGACGGAGCATCTCCGACGGCGTGGTCAAGGCGTCGAGCTGCTCGGGATCACTCGGGATCGGGTGCTCGCCGAGATGGGGGTTGGCCGCTCGCAGGAGGTTCTTCGCGGCGATGAGTTCGGTGACGGACCGCCGACCGTCGCCGACGACGCTCGCAGGATCGCGACGAACCGCTGACAACAGGTGATCTCCCACGACGAAGAGCCGGTGGTCCGAGCCGACGACGTGCCGCTCGACCAGGATCCGGCGGACCCGGCCCCGGTCGATCGACGCGCGTGTCGCCCGCTCCCACGCATCGACGAACGCGTCCCGGTCGGTGATCCCGGTCGTGACGCCACGCCCGAGCGAGAGCGAGGTCGGCTTGACGACGACCACCCCACCGAGCCGCTCGGCGAACGCCAGCGCACCTTCCGACTCGTCCGCCTCGAAGACCTCCCCGTCCGCCACGTGCACGCCGGCACGCTGCATCAGCCGACGGGTCTGGTCCTTGTGATCGCACAGCCGTCGGGCGACCACACCCGAGGACGGTCCGTTCAACAGGTCGAAGGGGAGGATCCGGCCATCGCGGGATCGGACGAACACCAACCGGTGATCGATCCGCTCGACCGGTAACCCCCGCATCACCGCTCGCGCCTCGAGCACGGCCGACCGGAGGTCGGCCCCGGCATCACGGATGCGCACCGTCTCGGCGTGCAGCCGTCGGGCCTCCCGCTCCGGCAGCGTCGCCGTCGGACGTCGGCGCGGCCGGAGGATCGACGACAGCCGCTCGACCACTCTCGGCGATGGTGCGGCGGTGCGATGGCGGAGCTCGGCCCGGACGATCGCACCGGCGACGTCACGCGAGCGGCCTCGCTGCATGAAGTGGGCCGCCGGTCGCATCATGGAGTGCACGTCACGGACGAACCATCGCTGTTCGGTCGGATCGGCGGCGAGATCGTCGGCCACGAGATCGACGGTGGCCGTCACGAGTCCGGGTACCGCTGCGACCGCACACAGCGCACGGTCTCGGAACCCGGTGTGGGTCTTGGTCGACACGTCGACGTACGTCTGTCCGCCGTCGCCTTCGTCCGGGTAGCGGAGCCGGACTCGTTCACCGTCGGAGATGACGTGATCCAGATCGAGTCCCCGGTCGACGGCCGCCGCCAGTCGCCGGGGGTCACTCGGGATCGGCCAGAGCGCGAGGAGCGGGTTCCGACGCCGGCGACGGTTGGCCCGGCGGATGAGCTCGCGCAGCGTCGAGGTGCCGTCGCCGATGACCGACGCTGCTCGCGTCTCACACACGGCAACCACCTGTCCGTCGACCACCAACACGGAGAACTCGTCCCCGTCGACGACGTCCTCCACGATCGCCACCGCCCCTGGCCGAGGCACCCGCGGCAAGTAGTCGGGGATCGTCGTCGACCACGAGGCCGCGACGGTGTCGGCGGTGACCCGGTGTCCGGGAGCCGCGGACCGGGCGCGGCGGGGTCGGAGGAGGACACGACCCGGACGGTCCCGGGCGAAGCGGTGGGCCACCTCCGACGCGTCGGCGTCGAACGCCGCCCACACGGGTACGGGCAACCCGGCGGCCTCGAGCAGCGGGCGACTCTGGTCCGTCCGGTCGCACACGTGCTGTGCGGCGAGCGCGCCCGACGAGCCGTTCATGCCGGAGAACGCGTGGGCCACGCCGTCGGCGTCGACGACGAGCAGGTTCTCCGCGCTCAGGCGCTCGACCCCGCACCCGATCGAGCGAGCGACGTCTTCGACGAGGCTCGACGCGAGTACCGCCTCACCCGACAACGGCGCCGCACGGGGCCGTCGTGACGGAGGCTGATCCGGCATCTCACCGACCTCCGGTGGCGACCCTCGCGGCGGACGCCAGCGCCAGCAGGCGATCCGCCACTGCGTCGGATCCGTGGCGCTCCCGCATCAGGGCACGGCCACGCCGGGACTGATCAGCGTACCGATCCGGGTCCGACACGAGGTCGTGGATCACCCGGCGGAGGTCGTCCACCTCGGCGTAGACCGCTGCGTCACCGAACACGTCGGCGAGGGCATGGACGGTGACCACCGGCACCCCGGCGGCGGCCGCGGCACACGCCATCGTGATGGGTGACCGTCCCGACGCGTCCGGGACCCAGACGGCCACGTCGAGCACGTCGAGGAAATCCGACAACGAGACCGTCGACACCGGGTGGCGCAGCACCCCGACATCGGTTCCCCCACCCGTGGCTCCTCCGCTCCCGCGAGCGTGGACGACCGTCCGACCGTGTGCGAGCGCACGGACC
>SKSP01000370.1 GCA_007122945.1 Ilumatobacteraceae bacterium
GCCGGCCGCCAGACCGACGCACTGCGCGTGGTCCCCGAGTTCCGGAAGGTGCTCGACGAGGAGGTCGGTCTCGACATCTCGCCCGATCTGATGGAGCTCGAGTCACGCATCGCCCGCCGCGATGTCGCGCTCGCCGGGTCGACCCGCACCCTGCACGGCTACGAGCTCGGTGAGCGGATCGGTGCGGGGACGTTCGCCGTGGTGCACCGAGCCGTGCAACCGGGGATCGAGCGCGAGGTGGCCGTGAAGATCATCCGCTCGGAGCTCGCCGACGATCCCGACTTCGTCCGGCGCTTCGAGTACGAGGCCCGGCTCGTGGCGCGCCTGGAGCATCCCAACATCGTGCCGATCCACGACTTCTGGCGTGAACCGGGGGCCGCGTTCCTCGTCATGCGGTTGCTGCGCGGCGGGACCGCCGCGCAGTGGTTGGCGACGTACGGTCCGCTCTCGCGCCGGATGCTCCTGGATCTCGTCGAGCAGGTCGGTGGCGCACTCGAGCACGCTCATCGGCGGGGGATCGTGCATCGCGACGTCCGACCCTCGAACGTCTTGCTCGACGGCGACGGGAACGCGTACCTGGCGGACTTCGGCATCGCCCGGCCGGCGCTCGAACGTTGGGACGGGGCCGTCGTCACCCCGGCGTACACCGCGCCGGAGGCGTTGCGTGGTCAACCGGTCGGTCCGCCCGCTGACATCCTCAGCCTCGGGATCACGGTGTTCGAGCTCCTGACCGGTCGACTGCCGTTCGCACCCGTCACCGATCCCGCCGAGATCGTGCATCACCAGTTGGACGACCCCCTCCGTCCGGCCCGCTCGATCCGCACCGACCTACCTGCTGTCGTCGACGAGGTCCTCGCCCGCGCGACGGCCAAGGCACCCGACGACCGCCACGCGACGATCGCCGCCCTCGTCGCGGACCTCGGACGGGCGCTCTCGGGACCGCTCCGGTCGACCACCCTCCGGCCCGGCACCCGTCTCGGCGCACCGCAACCCGTACATCGGGCTGCACGCCTTCGACGAGGCCGATGCCGACGTCTTCCACGGCCGGGACGCCGCCGTCGCGGAGCTGGCGGACGCGCTCCGCGACCGCCGCTTCATCACGTTGGTCGGGGCGTCCGGCTGCGGGAAGTCGTCCATCGTCCGAGCCGGGCTGATCACGGCACTGCGTGCAGGTGCGATCGCGGGCTCGGACCGGTGGTTCGTGACGACGATCGTGCCGGGCCCCGACGTGTGGGAGGCCTTCGAGACCGGCCTGCTCCGGATCGCGGTGAACCCGCCGGTCTCGGTCCGCGAGCAGCTCGACCGACCCGGTGGGTTGCTCCGGACCGTGCGGCGCATCCTCCCCCACGACGATGCGATCGCCCTCATCGTCATCGACCAGTTCGAGGAGCTGTTCACCCTGGTCCGGGACACCGACGAGCGCGACCGCTTCCTGCGCGAGCTGGTGGCCGCGCTCGAGGCGCCGCGCTCACCGCTGCGCGTCGTGACCACCTTGCGCGCCGACCACTACGACCTGCCGCTCCGGGCACCAGCGGTGGCCGAGCACGTGGCGCGCGGCACGGTCGCGGTCAGACCGATGACGCCGTCGGAGCTCGAGGCGGCGATCGTGCGGCCGGCGCACGTGGTCGGGGTCGAGGTCGAGGCGGCACTCGTGGCCGAACTGGTCGCCGCCGTGAACGATCGTCCGACCGCCCTGCCGCTCCTGCAGTTCGCGCTCACCGCGGTCTTCGAGCGACGGGTGGCCGACGTGATGCTCGTGTCCACGTACCACGAGCTCGGCGGGCTGGTGGGTGCCCTCACCGCCCGGGCCGAGCACGTCGTGTTCGAACACGGCGATGGCGGCGACGGCGGCGTGGCAGCCCGTCGTCTCTTCGGCCGTCTCGTGAACATCGACGACGACGGCGCCCACACGCGCCGGCGCGTGCTGCGACGCGAGCTCGATGCGGAACCAGAGCTGCGCTGGCTCACGGACGCACTCGTCGAGGCGCGACTGCTGGCCACCGATCGAGACGCGTCCACCCGCGAACCGACCGTCGAGGTCGCCCACGAGGCCCTGCTGCGGGACTGGCCGCGCCTGCGGTCGTGGCTGGACGAGGACCGCGACGATCTCCGGGTGGCGCGGACCGTCACAGCAGCGGCGACGGCCTGGATCCGCAGCGACCGCGATCCCGGCGACCTGGCCCGCGGTGCTCGCCTGGCCGCAGCGAGGGATCTCGCCGAACGGCGTCCGGAGCTGCTGAGCGACGAGGAGCGCGACTGGGTGGTGACCTCTGCACATGTCGCCGACGAGGACGAGGCCGCGAGGCGCGCGGCGGCGGATCGGGTGCTCCGTCAGAACCGACGGCTGCGTGGCGCACTCCTCGCCGCGGCGGCCTTCTTGGCGTTCGCGCTCGCGGCCGCGTCCGTCGCCGTCGTGCAACGGGGACGGGCACGCGACGGTGAGGCCGCTGCCGCAACGGCGTTCGAGCAGGCCGAGCTGGGGCGGCTGGTGGCGCTCTCCGCCGCGCAACTCGAGGTCGACCTCTCCCGCGCGGCGCTCCTCGCGGTCGAGGCGAATCGCCGTCGGGACGATCCGGTGACGCAGGGGTCGGTGCTGCGGGCACTGGCCCACGAGCCGCGGGTGCTCGCATCGTTCCCGGGGAGATTGGGCGAGGAGGAGCTGGTCCGCTTCAGCGCCGACGGTTCGGTGGGTGTGGCCTGGTCGGCCGATCCGAGTCTCGGGAACGTCGAGGTGTTCGACCCGGTCTCGGGGGAACCGCGGATGACGATGACGTCCGCCGACGGGGTGGACACGGTCGCGGTGTCGGGTGACGGGTCGGTGCTGGCGATCGTTCGCGGCGCCGCCACCGTGGAGCTGGTCCGGACCACGGACGGATCCGATCCGGTGGGGGCCGGGGAGGTCACCGTCGACCGTGAGGTCTGGGAGGTCGCCCTCGACGGTTCGGGGACGCGCCTCGCGATCGGTGGTGGACCGGTCGTGTCGGTCCACGACGTGCGAACCGGTCGTGCCGTCGCGACCGTCGACCTGTCGGCCGCGACCGGTCGCGACGACGTGACGATTGCGCCGCTGGCCGAGCCCGGAGCCCTGGCGCTCTCGGCGGACGGTTCGCGCCTCGCGGTGGCGGTCGACAACTGGCTGCTCGGCGACGAGACCTTCAGCCGGGTCGAGGTCGTCGACGTGGACCGGGACTCGTCGACGGACGTCGTGGAGAGCGATTTCGGCGGGAGCCACACCGTGTCGGTGTCGCCGTCGGGCCAGTGGGTCGTGGCGGTGGCCGAGACGGCGACCGGTCGCAACCGGGTGGTCCTCGTCGACACCGACCACGGGACCGTGACCGTGCTCGGCGGTCACGAGGGGGCCGAGGTACGAGCGGTGGTGCGCGACGACGGCTCGGTCACGACCGTGTCGTCCGATGGTGTCGTCCGGTTCCTCGAGGCCGACGGTGCGACGCGGGCTCCGTCGGTGCGCATCGCCCGTGATCCACACGTCGTCGCCGCACCCGAGGGCGCTCCCACGGTGGTCGGCCTCCACGGTGGTGGGCACGTGCTCGTCCACGAGTGGGACTCCGTGCTGATCGACCGCGTCGTCGAGACCGACGGCAACACCCGCGTCGCGCCCGGGGGAGGTCTCGCGACCGTGCTGTCGGACGATCGGGCAACGCTGAGCGCCATCGGACTCGACGTGCAAGGGGTCGACGGAATCGGCGGGCGGTCGATCGATCTCGCTGATGTGCTGCCCAGTGGTGTGTTCTTCTGGCGCGAATCCCCCGACGGTCGGTGGGTGCTCGCCGCCGGGCCCGAGCCGGCACTCGCGGTCGTCGAGTGGGAGACCGGCATCCGCCACGTGGTGGATCTGGAGTGGTTGGCCGACGCGGTCTTCGGGACCCCGTTCGATGAGAGCTCGCCGACCGTGCCGCGCGTCGCCGACGGTGGCGCGGTCTTCGTGCGGCTGTCGCAGCGCACCGGTCCGGTGGCGGCGGTCTGGCTCGACCCGGCCGAGGAAGCGATCGTTCGCGGGCCGTTGGCGCTCGACGACCCGAACGGTCCCGTCCTGTTGCTCCCCGACGGTCAGGCCGTGGGAAGTGGGCGGACCCACGTCCTCGCCGCCGACCTGTCCGTCGTCCGGCACTTCGACGATCTGTCCGGGTCGCCACTCGCCCACGATCCGAACACCGGACGGGTCCTGGTCGGTGGAGCGGCGGGCGTCGTCGCGCTGCTCGATCCGGATTCCGGCGAGGTGCAGATGCTGGAGAGCGTGCGCGGGTTCGTCACCGACGGAGCGTTCGCTCCCGACGGTCGCCGAGTCGCGGTGCGGGCGGTCGGGTCCGGGATCCACCTGATCGACCGCGAGAGCGGCCTCGTGATCGGAGCGCCCATCCCGGTCGGCGATGTCGGTCTGCAGGCCGGGATGAGCTGGTCCGACGACGGGCTCTGGTTCGTGGACGATCGCGGGGCGGTCCGGCTGGTGACCGAACCCTCGCGATGGGTGTCGATGGCGTGCACCCTCGCTGGCCGCGACCTGACCGCCGACGAGTGGGCGTCGTTGGTGGCCGATCCGGGTCGGCCCCCGGTGCCGTGCACCTGAACGACACGACGCCCGGGCTCACCGACCGACCCTCGTCCGGTCACGTCGGGCGCGCTGCACGCTCGGCTACGTCGTCACCCACCTGACGTCGGCGCCGACGCGTTCGTAGACCGCGACCGCGCGCTCGTCGCGAGTCAGCAAGGTGGCACCGAAGCGGACGGCCGTCACCGCGATCAGGGCGTCGTAGCTGGCCCCGCCGCTGGCGCGAGCGGCGACGAACCGGTCGAGCGCATCGGCGACCTCGTCACCGGGGAGCGCCAACGTCCGGGCGTTGTAGCTCCGGATCGCAGCGTTCGCCTGCACGGGCGGGACGGTGTAGGGCTGGGGGAGTCGGGTCAACACGGCATACGTCTCGACCAGTGCGTGACCGATCGCAGCCTCGACGAGGCCGGCCGCCTCGTGACACGGTTCGTGGAACTCGTGGCTCGCGAGCAGCGCGGGGACGAGCACGCTCGAATCGGCGACGATCATCGTCGGATCGAGTCGAGCACGTCGCGTACGACGCCATCGGACAGCGGTGGAAGGTCCTCCTCGGCGACGATCGTCGCTCGTCCGCCGCGTGTCTCGACGCGTTTTCGCACCGCGGGCGGCGCAACGACGAGTCTGCCGTCGACCAGCTGGATCTCGACCTCGCCACCCGCACCGAGGCCGATCGCGTCGCGCAGGGGCTTCGGGATCACCACTCGTCCGGCAGCATCGATGGTGACGCGCATACCATGAACATACCATGTGAAATGGCACCCCGGCGAGGGCGAGGGCGAGGGTGGGGGCGGGGGTGCCCACCATCGAGGTCGACCATCGCTGAGTCGCAGCCCGGCGTGGCGACATCCGAGTTGTAACGTCGGCGGCGTCATGGACGACGCGACGAGGGCCGCCACGCCGCCGACCGCCGGGCCGCCGACCGGTCTGGCGCCGACCGGTTCGAACTGGGACGACTTCGCGGCGCCGCCACCCGGCACCCACCCGCCGCTCGACTCGCCTGCGTACCGCTCGACGGCGAAGCGCCACCCCCGCCGGGCACCGCTGCGTCTCGACCCGGCCGGGGCCGACACCACCGAGCTGACCGCGCCGGTGTTCGGCGACGGGGACGTCGACCCGGCCGACGCCGACCTGACGGTGGGGCCCACCGGCGAGGCGATCGGTCAGCGCATCGTCGTGACCGGACGGCTGCTCGACGGCGCCGGCCGCCCGATCCCGTCGTCGCTCGTCGAGATCTGGCAGGCGAACGCGTCGGGCCGTTACGCCCACCCCCAGGACCGCTGGCCCGGTGCGCTCGACCCGAACTTCACGGGTGCCGGACGGGCGCTGACCGGGCCGGACGGCACGTTCCGGTTCACGACCGTCCGGCCGGGCGCCTACCCGTGGGGCAACCACTCCAACGCCTGGCGACCGGCCCACATCCACTTCTCGGTCTTCGGACGCAGCTTCCTCCAACGCCTCGTGACCCAGATGTACTTCCCGGACGATCCGCTGCTCGACCGGGATCCGATCCTCGGCTCGGTCCCCGACCCGGCGGCGCGGACCCGCCTCGTCGCCGCCTACGACCACGACGTCACCACGCCCGAGTGGGCGCTCGGGTTCCGGTGGGACATCGTGGTGAGAGGGCCGGCGCGCACGCCGACGGAGCACGACGATGGCTGAGCCCGCGCCGGACGACCCGGTGCCCGGCCTGACGCCGTCGCAGACCGTCGGCCCGTTCCTGCACCTCGCGCTCGCCGACCCGGCGGCGCGCTTCGCCGCTCCGGAGGGGACGGCCGGTGGCGTCGTCGTCCACGGGGTCGTCCTCGACGGCGACGGCGCGCCCGTCTCCGACGCGCTCGTCGAGACGTGGCAGGCCGACGGCCGCTTCGGTCGCTGCCCGACCGATGCGGACGGGTGCTGGGAGATCCACACCGTGGTGCCGCCGCCGGTGCCGACCCGCGACGGGACGACCCAGGCGCCCCACCTCGCCGTGTCGGTGTTCGCCCGCGGGCTCCTCGA
>SKSP01000444.1 GCA_007122945.1 Ilumatobacteraceae bacterium
CGAGATTCTCGCCGATGCGTCTGTCGGCGATGTCGAGGTGATGCGCGCCCCGGCACCGGACGAACCAGTGGTCTACGGGCTTGGCTGACGCCTGGCAGTACGGACACACGGACTTCGGAGAATGGCAGGGTCGCAGCCCGCAGCCGGTGCTGCGAGCCGTCGTCGGTGTCGCTACACCGGGAGCAGTCAACCGATTTGCTGCGATCATCGACACCGGCGGGCGATCACCGTCGTGGCAGCCGAGGTCCTGACAACTGGCGGCGATCCAGTCGATCGCAACGAGTCGATGATGTTGCGCCTTGGTGGCTCGACGAGCGATGTACCGCTGTACGACCTCACGTTGGAGGTGCGCCCGCCAGCGGGGCTGGGCGACGTCGATCCGCGCGGCTGGCGAGGCGTCGTTGCCACTCTGCGACGGTGAGCCGACCGAGCCGAGGGTCGATGAACGTTCCCTGTGAGCGGTCGACCTCGATGAGGTGAGCGAACCGTTCAGCGTCGCGGCGACGAGCGAACTGGCGAGAACGCTCCTGTCCGTCAGCAGCACGGAATCGGACGAGATAGGCCGACTTGCCGTTGCCCAATCGCTTCGTCCGGATCAACGCCATGCCCCGAGTCGAGGACTCTCAGGTCCGCGTCAGGTCCGCGCGCCGTGCATCACGAGCCAGCACGAGGAATCACGAGCCGCTACAAAATACCTGCTAGATGCTGCTAGATGCGTACGCACCAACACAGGCCAACACCAGCGGACACCACTGATCATCCCTGATGAGGATGAGGTCCCTGGCAGGTAGCCCCACTGCGAACCCGCAGTTCAACGAGTTGCGAGGCCCCCGATCGGATACTCCCTTCGGGGCAGTGTTGTCCACCGTTTCCGGCTCACGTTCTGGGGCACGTGGGCAGGCGGTCCGTGCAGTTCCCCTACTGGTGGAGAGTGAGCCCAGGAGTGTTCTCGAAGACGCTGTCGGCAGTGAGCAGAGGGGCGTCGATGTGGATGGCTGACGCGGCGATCCAGAGATCGTTGGCGTGGCTGCGGTCGTGGAGGGAGTGACCGGCGAGCCGACATTCGTGGCGGAGTTCGGCGACGGTACTGATCAGTCGATCGCTGATCGGGATCACCGTGGTCGTCTGGATGGACTCCTCGAGACGCTGTCGACGCGGCCCACCCCATTGCGCAACGAGTGCCCCGTAGCGGAGTTCGCTGACGGTGACGGCTGCGAGGAAGATCTGTTGTCCGGCCATTCGCTGGACGTGGGTCTCGAAGTGGGCGCGGCGGCGCCGGCTCAGCGATGCGCTGAAGATGCCCGTGTCGACGACGAGTCTCACGTGTCGAGTGCTGCGGCGAATGCGTCGTCTTCGTCGTCGGTGAGGTCGTCGATGAGCAGCGTGTCGAGCGATGCGATCACCGGTGCTGATGCCAGCTGATCCGGCGTGAGGTCAGCGGGCAGCAACGACGTGCCTCGGGCGGACCCGTCGCTGTGGTGTGCGGCGTCGCTCATGGTTTCCAGCGTACGCCGGGCGTCAACCGCCAGCCACGACCACGACGTAGGCGGCGTGGCGGTCGAAGTTCTGGCGGCGCCGGTCGTAGATGGTGGTGGTCGAGGGTCGGCGTGGCGGGCGGCGATCTGAACGTCGCGGAGCGGGACGCCGGCGTCGAGCGCGGCCATGATGAACGCTGCTCTGAGCATGTGGGGATGGACGTGGCCGAGTCCGGCTCGTTTGCCGATCGAACGCACCCACCGGTGGGCGGTTCGCCGGTCGAGACGCTGGCCGTCGCGTCGGCACTTGCGCCGCAGCGAGAGCGCGACCCAGGAGCGGCGACGTGACACCGGAGGAAAGGACACCACCGTGGCGGAGCTTCTCGTCGACTTCATCACATCGCTCGACGGGCATGCGTCGGGGGAGGGCTGGCCCGCCTTCTGCGAGCTGGAATCGGGGTGTGGACGTCGTCCGGTCCCGTGGATCGGTTCCGGGTCGTGATGTTCCCGGTGATCACCGGCGCGACGGGAGCAGAACGCATCTACGACGGCTACCCCGACATCGCCCTCGAGATGATCGATCACCGCACGTTCGACGGTCGCATCCAGCTGGTCGAGTATCGCCCCCGTGTGCTCGAGCACCCATCGCTCGACCCCACGGCGTAAGCATCGTCACGCACCGGCAGACCACACAGACAGACCAAACGACAGAAAGGATCACCGATGACCCAACTGCTCCGAGTGCAGAACTTCTGCGTGTCGATCGACGGGTTCGGCACCGGTGAAGGCCAGAGCCTCGAGCGGCCCTTCGGCCACGCCAACCCGGCCGACCTCGCCTCGTGGGCCTTCGCCACCGCGAGCTGGCCGAACCGCACCGAGCCCGGCGGAACCAGCGGCGTGGACGACTACTTCACCCGCGACTTCGCCCACAACATCGGCGCCGAGATCATGGGACGCAACAAGTTGTTCTGGCGCCGGTGAACCACAACTGACGACGCGCCCAGGCTGAACGAGTCGAAGCACGCCACCCCACGACGGCGTGGATCAGTCGGGTCGCTCGCGGCGGTAGGCGCTCACGACTGCCAGTCGTCCGTTGCGGAAGCTGAAGAGGTCGCAGGAGTCCATCTCGATGGGCGCGCCATCGGGCGTCGTCGCCCGCAACACCCACTCCGACGAACCACGGTCTCCGGCCACCGTGTGCACGGCGTCGCTCCAATGGGCATCGGGGTAGGTCGTCAAGAACCCGGCCAAGCCACGACGAATCTCGTCATGGCCCCGTAGTCGCAGCCCGTCGCCGGTGATGTAGAGGCAGTCCGGTTCGAGGTGCTCCAGGATCGCATCGAGGTCGTGACGGTTCCACGCATCGAGGAAGCTCTCGAGCAACTCGATCGTCACCTCGGAAGGTTCGTTCGTCGGCGTCATGTCGCCTCCTACAGTGTGGTCGGCGTCGTGTCGTTCTTCTCCCCTTCTCGACCACCGACCGTATCTTGCGCGAGGTTGCCGCCGTCAGTGTCGGCCGTCTCAGCGACCCACTCCCGCCGACTGGTGCGATCGACCCGGGAGAGCGGCATCGCTGCGAACCTCGGCAGCAGCCGGGCTCCGAGGACGGGTTCGGCCGACGCGAGACCACCTCGAGGTGAGCGGTATCGAGCCATCCAGGTCCGCGGTGGGAGCGGGCACCTCGACGGTTCCGCTCCAGCGGTAGGTCGTCGGCCAGGAGCGGAACATCGAGATCACGCGGAACAGCAAGCGCGCCATGGGTTGAGCATCACCGGGCGTCCAGCCACCGGAGGGGACGACCTCGACCTCGACGCGCCGGCCGTGCCGCACGACGTGCCAGGTGCCGGTCACCACGCCGGCCGGCGGCTCGGTGGAGACCCGGAACGAACCGTCGACCCTCGCGCCGTCGCGCAGGGCGAGCAGGTGTGGGAGTGCCGGCGCGAAGTCGACGGTCACCTGTTGACCGCCCTCGTCGCGCGACATGCGCTGGATCTCACGGAACGGTCCGTTGGCTCGGAGTTCGTAGCGCGCACCACCGGCCCGGGTGGTGACCCCCGAAGTGGACAGCACGTCGGCGGTGTCGTGGTCGCGGTGGTTCCACAACGCGACGAACGGTGTTGCCGAGTACCGGACGAAGTGCATCCAGGTGTTGTCGAGCAGCAACGGGAGGGTGTCGCTGCGGTGCTCCCGCCCGTCGATCTCGATGCGGACCTCGGAGCCCGAGCGGCGGACGAAGTAGAAGTCCTTGGCGTAGACCAGCGGGAGTGCCGGCGGGTCGGTCGCGGCACTGCCCATCGGGGCGAGCAACCCGAACGGACGACGGGGACGGGTATCGGTCTCGCGCACCACGAGCCGGATCGGGCGGTCGGCGAGGTCGGTGAAGGCGAGGTCGACGGACGCGCCGGTCGGCCCGAGCTCGACGCGACCGCCGCTGAGGTCACGCGCCGCCATCCGGTGGAGACCGGCGCCGGCGATCGCATAGGTGGCGGGATCCAACCGGAGCTGCGGGTCGTGGAACACGTCCACGAGTCCGTCGACGCGCCATCCGATCACCAGCAGGCCCCGGCCGTGTACGTCGTCGTCGAAGGCCTGTGGCTCCAAGCCCTCGTAGATGCTGTCGGGGTCACGCTCGAAGTTGAACAACACGAGCGCCCGCATCGGTTGGGTGTCGAGGTGGAACGGGGAGAACACCGGCCTTCCCGCGGCGTCGGGTTCGTAGACGGACAGGGGCTGGAATGCGACGCGTGGCCGTCGCGGCGCAGCGAACGGGCGGGCGAGCGCTGCTGTGGCGGCTACGACGGCCGCCAGCACGCCGCCGACCGACACGACGACCTTCGTCGGGGTGCGCTGCGAGCTCGACATGGTGGTCCTTCCCAGGAATCAAGTGTCCGGCTCGACGATCCGACCTGGTAGGGCCGAAGGGCCGCTGCAGTCCGAGCCCACCGATCGTCCACGCCCGGCGCGCCCCCCGACCGCCCCGGGGCCGCTCCGAGCCGCACCCCCGGGCCGCGTTCCCCGGTACGATCCGCCACGATGAAGCTGATCCGACGGGTGCTGGGGGCGCTGGTGATGGCCGGGCTGGTCGCCGGCGCGCTACGAGTCCGCGGCAAGGGCGGGACGCCGCCCCAGCACGGCGGGTGGCGTCAGCTCGACCTCGAGCCGTCCGTCGACGGACGATGACCGCCGATCCCGTCGCCACGCCGACGGACGCCCGGCGGATCGTCGTCGTCGGCGTCGGTGTCGTCGGTCGACGGGTCAGCCGGCTCCTCGGGACGACCGTGGAGCACACCGGCCACCGTCTGGCCAGCATGGCGCGCCTCGAACCGGGAGCCGCGGCCACGGGTGAGTTCGGTCCGGGCGACGTCGTCGTCCTGGCGACGGGCGCTCCGCACGCCTCCACGGCGGCCGAACTGGCCGAGGTCGGGGCGTCGGTGGTCTCGGTGTCCGACGACCTCGGCGACACCCGCCAGTTGCTCGAGCTCGACGATCACTTCCGGCAGTCCGGCGCCACCCTCGTCGTGGGTGCAGCGATGTCGCCCGGGCTCTCGGGTCTGCTGGCCCGGCACCTCTCGTCGCGTCTGGCGGTCGTCGAGGAGATCCACGTCGCCGTCCACGCGACCGCCGGGCCCGCGTGTGCCCGCCAGCACCACCGGGCGTTGTCGGGTCGCGCGGCGGGTTGGCACGACGGCGTCTGGATCGAGCGTCCTGCGGGGAGTGGGCGCGAGCTGTGCTGGTTCCCGGAGCCGGTCGGCGCCCACGACTGCTATCGAGCCGAGCTCCCCGATCCGCTCCTGTTGCACCGGAGCCACCCCGACGCGATCCGGATCAGCGCCCGCATGTCGGCCACCCGACGCGACCGGCTGACCGCTCGCCTGCCGATGTTGCGCTCGCCGCACCCGGAGGGCGGCGTGGGCGCGTTGCGCGTCGAGGTTCGCGGCGCCGCGGCCGACGGTGCCCGCGAGGTCGTCATCGCCGGGACCGCCGAGTTGGTGGGGACGGCCGCCGGCGCCACGGCGACGGTGTTCGCCGAAGCGGCCGCCACCGACGAACTGCCGACGGGTGTGGTCGTCACGAGCGACCCGTCACTGCCGACGACCCGACTCCTCGAACGAGTCCAGCGCCGTGGCATCCGCCTGCAGGAGTTCACCGGTGTCCCGCAGGCGTGAGGCTCGCGCCCGGCCCGACCCGCGCTCCGCCGACTTCGTGCTGCCGTGGTCGCCTCCCGGACGCATCGTCACCGTGGCCGGGCGAGGCGAGTTCTTCGTGCGGCTCCACGAGCACCCCGATCCCGACGCACCCTGGCTCGTGCTCCTCCACGGTTGGACGGCGTCGTCCGACCTCCAGTTCTTCACCGCCTACCGGGCGCTCGCCGAGCGCTTCTCGTTCGTCGGGATCGACCACCGCGGCCATGGCCGCGGATTGCGCACGAACACGCCGTTTCGTCTCGCCGACGCCGCCGACGACGCGGCTGCCGTCCTGGCCGAGCTGCAGGTCGACCGGGCGATCGCCGTCGGCTACTCGATGGGCGGACCGATCGCGATGCTGTTCGCCCGTCGCCACCCGACGGCGGTGTCGGGGCTCGTCGTGCAGGCGACCGCACTCGAGTGGCACCACGCCCGCCGCGATCGACTGACCTGGTACGGGTTGCCGCTGCTCGGGGCGAGCCTGCGGTCCTGGTGGTTCCCCCGCTACATGTCGAAAGCCGTCGCCCGTGTGGTCCCGGTCGGCCACGAGCTCGAGGTCTACCTGCCGTGGATCCTCGGCGAGGTGCAGCGGGGCTCGACCCATGCGATCGTCGAGGCCGGCAAGGAGCTCCGCCATCACGATGCCACCGACTGGGCCGGCGGCCTGGGCGTGCCGGCCGGCTGCCTGATCACGACCCGTGACCGACTCGTGCGGCCGCGCAAGCAGCGAGCGTTGGCGGCTGCACTCGGTGCGACGGTTCGCGAGCTCTCGGTCGACCACTTCGTGTCGATGTCGGACCCGGGCGACTACGCCGAGGCGACCGTCGAGCTGGTGGCCGAGGTGGCCGAGGCCGCCCGGGCCCGTTCGACCTGAACGAGGGTGTCGCTGTAGGCGACACCACCGCCCCAGTCGGTCAAGGTGTCGTTGGTCAGGCTGTTCGCCACGCGGCCATCGGGGTGGTGCCGCATCCACCACCCGAACGGGATCGCCACGACGCCGGGCCGCAGGCGCTCGGAGATGCGCACCGGGACCTCGACGCGAGCGCGGTCGTTCCACACCGCGGCGAGGTCGCCGTCGGCGAGGCCGCGCGAGGCCGCATCGGTCGGGTCGAGCTCGACGAACGGCCCACCCTCGGCCGGTCCGTGCTTGGGGAGCTGGGAGTAGCTCGAGTTGAGGAAGCGCGTGTGGTGCTTCGGGGTCAGCAGCTGCAGGGGGTACCGGGCGAAGAGGTCCGCATCTCCGCCCGGGCCTTCGCGCGGCGGCACGAACGTCGGGAGGGCCGGCTGCCCGAGCTGCAGCAGCCGGGGGTTGACGAGCTCGACCCGGCCCGACGGGGTGGGGAACACGCCATCACCCCACGGACGACCGTCCTCGGGGTACGGAACCCGCCACCAGCCGTCGCGTCGGAGGGCGTCGATGTCGACGGTGGGGAGCGCGGCGCGCATCAAGGTCTCGTCGTCGTCGAACAGCGACGGCTCGTCGAGGGACATCGCCCGGGCGAGTCGCCGGAACAGCTCGGTGTTGCTGACCGCCTGGCCGACCGGCGGGATGGCGGCCGAGTTCCACCCCATCCACAGGTGGCCCCAGGCGAGGACGATGTCGTCGCTCTCGATCTGCGTCGTGGCCGGCAACACGACGTCCGCGTACCGGGCCGTGTCGGTGAGGAACTGTTCGTGGACGACCGTGAACAGGTCGTCGCGTTCGAGGCCGCGGCGCGTCGCCTCCGCGTTCGGGACCACCACCAGCGGGTTCGAGTTCCACACGACGAGGGCGTGCACCGGCGGATCGAGCTCGGTGAGTGCCTCGCCGAGGCGGCTCATGTTGACCCAGCGTGGTGACCGGCCGGCGAGGAGATCGGGCCGGCCGATCGCGGTGTCGTCCATCAATTGCTCCTGCCAGGAGCCGACGCTGCGCGCCAGCCCACCGCCACGGTCGCGCCACGCGCCGACGAGCGCCGGCAGGCAGGCGAGCGTGCGGTGGAACATGCCGCCGTTCTCGTGGTGCTCCGAGCCGACGAGGCACCGGATCGCCGCCGGCCGGGTCGTGCCGTAGTCGCGTGCGAGCTCGGCGATGTCGCTGGCGTCGAGGCCGGTGATCGCCGCGGCCCGCTCGGGCGTCCAGTCCGCCACGTGGTCGGCGAGCCCGTCGAACCCGGCGGCGTGGTCACGTACCCAGTCGTGGTCCACGAGGTCGTCGCGCACCAAGACGTGCATCATCGCCAGCATCAGCGCGATGTCGGTCCCGGGGAGGGGCTGGAGGAATCGGTCGCCGCGGGCCGGGTCGACGGCGCTCGCGGTGGCGGTCCGGATCGGGTCGATGACGACGATCCGGGCGCCGTCGGTCCGGGCGGCCTCGATGGTCGGCCAGAGGTGCCGGTTGGTGAGCCGGGTGTTGGTGGCCCACAGGATGATCAGCTTGCTGTGGCGCAGCTCGAGTGGATCGAGCCCGAGCTTGCTGCCGTTGGTCATCGCCATGCCGGCGCCGACGGTCGGGCCGCAGATCGCGCGCACGAGTCGCGAGGCGCCCAGGTGGTGGAAGAACCGGTCGCTCAGACCGTTGTACGCGAGGAGGCTCTGGTTGCCGGCGTCGCTGAACGGCAGGACAGCCTCGGCTCCGTGTCGTTCGATGACGTCGTGGAGGCGGCTCGCGATCTCGGCGAGCGCGTCGTCCCACGAGATCGGCTCGAAGCGGCCCTCACCCTTCGCCCCGACGCGCCGCATCGGTCGCAGCACTCGGTCGGGGGAGTAGACGCGGTCGATGAACCGGTTGACCTTGGGGCACAGCTCGCCGGCGCTGTACGGGTGGTCCGGGTCGCCGCGCAGTCCGATCGCCACGGGGACGCCCTGATCGTCGTCCACGCTGACCGTCCAGCCGCACGAGTCCGGGCAGTCGTGATGGCAGGTGCCGTGCACGGTGCGCATCCGTTCAGCGTACGCTCCTGCCCGGCGGCCATCGGTGTGAGTATTCCTGTTGACTTGACAAGAGGGGGACACCCCGGACAATGTTAGGGATACCTAACAAGCTGGGGAACCGACCTACCGGTCCGCAGCACGACGTGAACATGGAGACGACATGAGACGCACCCCCCGCCTGATCGCCGCCACCGTGGCCGTCGCACTCGTGGTCGCTGCGTGCGGTGGCGACGACGACGGCACCGACGCGCCGGCCACCACGGACGCACCCGGCACCACCGACCCGTCGGACGACGTCGGAGCGACGGGGCCGATCACGCTCTACTCGGGTCGCGGGGAGGACCTCGTCCAGCCGGTCATCGACGCGTTCGTCACCTCGACCGGCATCGAGGTCCAGGTGCGCTACGGCAACTCCGCCGAGATGCTGCTGCTCATCCAGGAGGAGGGCGACAACTCGCCGGCCGACGTGTACTACTCGCAGGGTGCCGGGTTCCTCGGGATCCTCTCGGCCGACGGCCGCCTGCTGGACCTCCCCGACGACGTCCTCGACCGTGTTGCGCTCCCCGACCTCCACTCGCCCGCGGGCGACTGGGTCGGCATCACCGGTCGGGCGCGGACCGTCGTGTACAACACCGATGTCCTGAGCGAGGCCGACATCCCCGACTCGCTGCTCGACCTGACCGATCCCGAATGGCGGGGACGCATCGCCTGGGCGCCGACGAACGCCTCGTTGCAGGACCACATCACCGCGATGCGCTTCATCCTCGGTGAGGACGAGACCAGGGTGTGGTTGGAGGGCATCATGGCCAACGACCCGGTGGTGTTCGAGAACAACGGAGCGATCCTCGACGGCGTCGCCGCGGGCGAGGCCGACGTCGGCCTCACGAACCACTACTACCTGTACCCCCGCCTGGCGGAGCAGCCGGATCTCAACCTGGCCAACAAGTTCTACCCCGACGGCGACGTGGGTGCGCTCGTCAACATCGCCGGCGCCGGGGCGCTGGCAACGTCGGACCAGCCGGCGGCGGCCGTCGAGCTGCTCCGATTCCTGCTGTCCGCCGAGGCCCAGGAGATGTTCTCGACCGCCAACTTCGAGCTTCCCGTGGTCACCGACGTCGATCCCGATCCAGCGTTGCCACGGATCGACACGCTGGTGCTCCCGGCGTTCGACCTGAACCAGTTGCTCGACCTCGAAGGTACCGTTGATCTGATGATCGAGGTCGGCGCCTTGTGAGGTCATGTCACCCGGGGACCCCTCCTCCGGGTCGGTGGCGCGGTTGACCCTCGCCCCCACCACCGAGCGGCGCCCGGCCCCCGTGGGCCGGGCCCGTTCGCGTCCCGGTGGCCGCCGGCGGTTCGCCGCCGCCTTCGACGCCCCACTGCTCCGCCTGCTCGCGCTGCTCGTGGGCCTCGGTGCGGCGCTCCCGTTCGGCTACCTCGTCTGGCGTGCCCACGAGCTCGGCTGGGTTGCCGCGTGGGAGATCGCGTCGTCGGATCGCAGCCGCACCCTGCTGTGGAACACGCTGCGTCTGGCGGCGGCAGTGACCGTCGCATCGGTCCTGATCTCGGTCCCGATCGCCTGGCTCACCACGCGAACTGATCTGCCGTGGCGTCGGTTCTGGGTCGTGGTCACGGCCATGCCGCTCGCCATCCCCACCTATGTCGGGTCGTGGGCCGTGATCGGCGCCCTCGGTCCGCGCGGCATCGTGCAGGGATGGCTCGAGCCGCTGGGGGTGACGCGACTTCCACCGATCTACGGCTTCTGGGGCTCGTTCGTCGTGATCACGTTGTTCTCGTACCCGTACGTGCTCCTCACCGTCCGGGCCGCCTATCGCCGACTCGACCCGAGCCTCGAAGAGGCCAGCCGGACGCTCGGCCGTGGATCGTTCGTCACGTTCGTCCGCGTCGTCCTGCCCCAGCTGCGCCCGTCGATCATGGCGGGCTCCCTGCTCGTCGCGCTGTACACGCTGTCGGAGTTCGGGGCCGTGTCGATGCTGCGGTACGACACCTTCACGCGCGCCATCTACGTCCAGTACCGGGGCGCCCTCAACCGCAACTCGGCGGCCGTCCTCGGGCTGATGCTCGTGGTGCTCACGATCGTGGTGCTCGCCGCCGAGCAGCGGTTCCGTGGCCGCGAGCAACTCCACCGGCTGCACGGCAGCGGGGCGCGGGTCCCGACGGTCGCCCGGCTCGGGCGTTGGCGGTGGGTCGCCAGCTCGGCGTTGGGGGTGCTCGTGTTCCTCGCGCTGGTCGTGCCGCTCGCCGTGATCGGGTACTGGATGTGGCGCGGCGCCCGGTTCGGCGAGCCGGTGTGGCCCACGTTGTCGATGATCACGAACAGTCTGTGGGCCTCCGCGCTCGGCGCGACGTTCGGGGTGTTGGCCGCGCTCCCCGTCGCCGCGATG
Source organism: Ilumatobacteraceae bacterium (assembly GCA_007122945.1). Lineage (GTDB taxonomy): Bacteria > Actinomycetota > Acidimicrobiia > Acidimicrobiales > Ilumatobacteraceae > SKSP01. The sequence goes on from SKSP01000444.1 coordinate 10,978, forward strand.
GTGGTCCGACAACCCGGCGCGCTCGCCCGCACGGTGGAGCGGCTGTCGTGGTCGGGCTACGCGCTCCCGGGCGTGGTCGTGGCGCTCGCGCTCGTGTTCTTCGGCGCCCAGCGCGCACCGTGGGCGTACCAGACCATCGGGATGCTGGTGTTCGCGTACACGATCCTGTTCCTGCCCCAGGCGGTGGGGGCGGTCCGGGCGTCCATGCTCCAGGTCACACCGTCGCTCGAGGAGGCGTCGCGGGTGCTCGGGTCGGGTCCGTCGGCGACGTTCCGCCGGGTCGTGCTCCCGCTCAGTCGACCCGGTGTGGTCGCCGGGGGCGCGCTCGTGTTCCTGACGTGCATGAAGGAGCTACCGGCCACGCTCCTGCTGGCGCCCACCGGTTACTCGACGTTGGCGACTCGGGTGTGGAACGCGACGGCGGAAGGGTTCCTCGCCCGGGCCGCCGGCCCGGCGCTGGCGCTCGTGTTGCTGTCGTCGATCCCGATGGCGATCCTCATCGGCCGCGAGCAGATCGGTGGCGGGGCGATCGGTGGCGGGGCGACGGGTGGCGGGGAGACCGGTCGTCAGTCGGCCGGATCGAGCGCCGGGAAACCGACCGTCGGGGAGCCGTCGGGACGCACCTCCACCGACTGACCGCGCTCGAAGCGCGGCGCCCCGGCGGCGCGCACCCGGAACCACGAACCGTCCGGTAGCGCCACCAGGAGCACGTGGTCGTGGCCGTAGTACTCGACCAGTTCGACGGTGCTCGCGCCGCCGGGCTGCAGCACGAGGCCCTCGGGTCGGATCAGCACGTCGACGGGGCCGGTGACGGGCGTCGTCAATCGGATCGGGCCGATGGGGGTCTCGGCGTGGTCACCGTGGGCTTCGCCGCGCAGGAGGTTGGCCTCGCCGACGAACTCGGCGACCCAGCGCGAGGCCGGCCGCTCGTAGATCGCTGCCGGACGGTCGAGCTGTTCGATCACGCCGCCGTTCATCACGGCGACACGGTCCCCCAGCACGAAGGCCTCCTCCTGGTCGTGGGTGACGAACACGGTGGTGACCCCGAGGTCGGCGAGCAGGCGGTGGACCTCGGTGCGGACCTGGACCCGCAGCGTCGTGTCGAGGTTGGAGAACGGTTCGTCGAGCAGCAGCGCCCGGGGCCGCGGGGCGAGCGCCCGGGCGAGCGCGACCCGCTGCTGCTGCCCGCCCGACAGCGTGGACGGCATCCGGTCCGCGAGCCCGGCGAGACCCACGAGCGCCAACGCCTCGGCGACCCGGCCGCCGCGTCGCTCCTGGCGGGACAGCCCGTATCCGATGTTGTCGCCCACGGTGAGGTGCGGGAACAGTGCCCAGTCCTGGAACACCATGCCGATCCGCCGGTCCTGCGGCGCCACGTGACGTCCGGGGCCGCTCACCCGGTGGCCGTCGATCTCGATCGAGCCACCGTCGATGCGTTCGAGCCCGGCGATCGTGCGCAGGAGTGTCGTCTTGCCGCACCCGCTCGGACCGAGCAGCGCCAGCATCTCCCCGGGCCGCACGTCGAGCGAGACCTCCTGCAGCACGTCGGGTCCGTCGAACCGCTTCACGACGTCGGCCACGCAGATCCGCCCGCGCTCGGCCGACTCGCCCTCCCCGAGGCTGGTCACCACCCCGTCCGCGATATCGACCGTCGTCATCACCGCCCAGGTTAGGCCTCCTTGACACCGCTCCCACCATCCCCACGATCCCCACTCCTCGCCCCCCGCCCCCTCGCCCCGGAACTGATGCTGAACCAACTTCGAGGGGTCGATCCATGACGAAGTCGACGCGGAACCGGCGCGTTAGCGTCGCCCGCATGCGAACGACCGGTCGGGTGATCCACAACTGGGCGCGCAACGAGGCGTGCATCCCGGCCGGGGTGCACCGGCCGCGTTCCACCGGCGAGGTCGTGACCGCCGTGCGAGCCGCGCGTCGGGAGGGTCGGCGGGTACGGGTGATCGGTGGGGGGCACTCGTTCACGCCGGCGGCGATGACGAACGGCGACCTGCTCGTGCTCGACGGACTCGCCGACATCCTCGACGTCGATCGCACCGCGTGTCGGGTGACGGTGCAGGCAGGGATCCGGCTCCGCGACCTCAACGATCGCCTCGCCGAGCACGGACTGGCCATGCCGAACCTCGGCGACATCGACGTCCAATCGCTCGCCGGCGCGATCAGCACGGCGACGCACGGCACCGGTCTCGCGTTCGGCAACCTCGCGACCACGGTGGTGGGGATGGAGATCGTCACCGGCACCGGTGAGGTCGTCCGGTTCGACACCGAGCGCGAGCCCGAACGGCTGCGCATCGCCCGGGTGGCCCTCGGTGCGCTCGGCGTCGTGACCGAGGTGACCCTGCAACTCGTCCCCGCGTTCCGGTTGCACGCCGTCGAGTCCGTCGAACCGCTCGACGACGTGCTGGCCGACGTCGACACGTTCGCGCGTAGCGCGGACCACGCCGAGCTCTATTGGATGCCCGGCGCGCGCCGCTGCCAGGTCAAGCGCAACCGGCGCACCGACGAGCCGGCCCGACCCCAACCCCGTGCCGCGTACGTGCGCGACAAGTGGATCGGGGAGAACCTCGGCTTCGGCCTCGTCTGCCGGGCGGGTCGTCGCTTCCCGTCGCTGGCGCCCAAGCTCGCCAAGGTGGTGGCCGCATCCGCCACCGAGCGCGAGCTGATCGACCGGAGCGACAAGGTGTTCACCAGCCCCCGGCACGTCCGCTTCGTCGAGATGGAGTACGGGTTGCCGATCGAGCACCTCCCCGAAGCGATCACCCGACTGCGTGGGCTCGCGGCCGAGCTGTCGTTCCCGTCGCTGTTCCCTGTCGAGGTCCGGGTCTCGGCCGCCGACGACATCCCGCTGTCGACCGGCTACGGACGCACGAACGGGTGGATCGCCGTCCACCAGTACCGCGGCGCACCGTACGAGGCGTACTTCCACGGGGTCGAGGCGATCATGCGCGAGCACGAGGGCCGCCCCCACTGGGGCAAGCTCCACTTCCGGTCGGTCGCCGACCTGCGCGATCTCTACCCCGAATGGGATGCGTTCGCGGCGCTCCGCACCGAGCTCGACCCCGACGGCACCTTCCGGAACCCGTATCTCGACCGCGTCCTCGGCTGACAGCGGCAGCGGCGACGCAGCGGAACCGTCCGCGCCGATCGACTCACCCCTGTCGGTTCACGCGGACGGTTGTGTGCGGGTGGCGATCTGGCGGGCGGCCTCGCCGTAGCGCTCGAAGCGGTCGGCGCTCTCGAACTGCGGGGTGTACAGCACGAGTCGGGTCGCGAGGTCCGCGTAGGTGGTGATCAGCGCGTCGGCCAGGCCGTCCCAACTCGACTCCGTGCAGAACACCCGCAGGTGGTCGTCGGTGATCTCTGCGGCCATCCCTGCCATGTCGCCCGCCTTCTGCTTCGCGCGGATCCGGTCGGTCGTCCCGTCGAAGCCGGCATCGTTCCAGATGAACGCGTAGTTCGGCGTCGATCCGTAGAACGAGAGCGACTGGCGGGCGCGGTCGCGAGCGGCGGCGATCTCCGCGTCGGTGTCACCGACGATCGTCGTGACCGGCACGATCAACGCCAGATCCTCCGACGACCGTCCGCCCCGTCGAGCGCCCTCGGCGATCGCCGGCAGCGCCGTGCCGCGCAGGTAGCCGGGATTGCCGATCGGGTGGATGTGGACCCCGTCGGCGACTTCACCGGCCATCGACAGCATCCACGGGTTGACCGCCGCGATGTCGACCGGCGGGTCGGCGACGTCGATCGGGCCCGGGCTCCACTGCGGGTTCAAGAAGGTGAGCTCGTAGTACGGGCCGCGGTGGTCGAGCGGTTCGCCACGGAAGCCGGCGAAGCACGCCTTGACCGCCGACACGTAGTCGCGCAGCCGCGGACCGGGCGGGTCGAACTCGGCGCCGAAGCGGCGGACGACGTGCGTGCGCACCTGCGTGCCGAGACCGAGTCGGAACCGACCACCGCTCGCCTCCTGCAGTTCCCATGCCAACTGAGCGGTCACCATCGGACTGCGCGAGAACGCCACCGCCACGCCCGTCGCCAGGTCGAGGCCGGGGGCGGCGAGCGCCGCAGCTGCGACCGACGAGAACGCGGTCCGACCGCCCTCCGTGAACACCAGGCCGTCGAAGCCGGCTTCGCGCGCCGCGACGGCGTTCGGTCCGACGTCGTGCAGATTCCTCGGGAACGTCATCACGTCGACTCGCATGCCCGCGAAACGTAGTGTGACCGTCGGTGCGCGGAACGGACCGACGACGCCTCGTCGCACCCATCGGAGCGAGCGCTCGATCGAGCCGCGGTCGGCCGTCCGGTTCGCGTCGGCCGCGCCCGATGTTGTTGCATGTACCCAGCGACACCAGAGGGGACACTCGACCATCGGCTCGGAAGGGGTGCGACGGGGCGGGTGAGCGAGGGGACGGGAGACAGCGTGACCTACGACATCGTGATTCGGGGCGGCGTCGTCGTCGACGGCACCGGGGCGGCGGCCGAACGCGCGGACGTCGCGGTCTCCGACGATCGCATCGTCGCCGTCGAGCCGTGCGAGAGCGGCGGCATCGGGGAGCGTGGCCGTCGCGAGATCGACGCCGACGGCCGCATCGTGACCCCGGGCTTCGTCGACATCCACACGCACCTCGATGCCCAACTTGCCTGGGATCCGATCGGCACCTCCAGCTGCTGGCACGGCGTGACGAGCGTCGTCATGGGCAACTGCGGGGTGACGTTCGCGCCGTGCCGTCCGGCCGACCGCGCGTACCTCGCCGAGATGATGGAGAGCGTCGAGGACATCCCCCGCGACGCCATCCTCGACGGGTTGCCCTGGGATTGGGAGACGTACGGCGAGTACTACGACTCGATCGAACGCATGCCGACCGGACCGAACACCGGTGGGCTCGTCGGGCACTGTGCGCTGCGCACCTACGTCATGGGTGAACGGGGACTCCACGAGGCACCGGCAACGGCCGACGACGTCGCCGCGATGGTCGATCTGCTCGACGAGGCGATGTCGGCGGGCGCGCTCGGGTTCTCCACGAGCCGGACCCTCCTCCACAAGGTGCCCGACGGACGACCGGTCCCCGGGACGTTCGCGGCACCCGACGAGCTGATCGCGCTCGCCGACGTGCTCGGACGCCACCGGGCGGGGGTCTACGAGGGGGCGATGCGCCTCGGTGAACGTGACGACGACGAGCTGACCGCGACCCGTGCCGAGCTGGCCTGGATGGGCGAGGCGAGCCGGCGCAGCGGCCGGCCCATCAGCTTCGGTCTGACCCAGAGCGACCGCCGACCCGACCTGTACCGGCGGGTGATCCGGTTCGCCCGCGACGAGAACGCGACCGGCGCGTCGATCCGACCGCAGACGACCGCGCGTGGGGTCGGGATCCTGTTCGGGTTGGAGAGTCGTACGCCGTTCGATCGGGCGCCGGCGTGGAAGCAACTGCGCGCCGAGGTCAACGGACGCAAGCTGCAGCTGCTGCGCGACGCGGCCTTCCGCCAGCGGCTGATCGCGGAGGCCGACGTGCACGGCAGCGGCGTCGACCTCCACCGGTTGTTCGTGCTGCCACCCGGCGGACCGGCCCGCTACGACTGCGACCCCGCCTCGTCACTCACCGCGATCGCCGCCGCGCGTGGCGTCAGCCCGGCCGCGGCGTTCATCGAGCTCGTGCTCGAGACCGACGGCGCGCTGGTGTGCAACATGCCGTTCCTCAACCAGCGTCTCGACGCGGTCGAGGAGATGCTCGATGATCCGCTGGTGACGCTCGGCCTCGCCGACGCCGGTGCTCACGTCGGCCAGATCATGGACGCCAGCCAACCGACGTTCCTGCTGTCGTACTGGGTCGGGGAGCGACGCCGCTGGTCCCTCGAGGAGGCCGTCCGGCGCCTCACGTCCGACACCGCCGACCTGTTCGGCATCCGTGATCGCGGTCGCGTCGTCGAGGGGGCCTTCGCCGACATCAACGTGATCGATCCGGACGCGTTGAGCCTCGAACAGCCCGAGTTCGTGTACGACTTCCCGGGTGGGGCGGGCCGATACGTCCAGCGTGCGACGGGGTACGAACACACCATCGTCAACGGGAAGCCGTTCATGGAACACGGCGAGCACACCGGCGTGCTGGCCGGTCGGATGCTCCGCTCGACACGGTGAACGGCCGAGCGAACCGCTGATCGCCGAACGGCGCCGGTCGACGGCTCAGCGCTGAGCGAAGGTGAGCAGACCGCGTCGCGTCCCGATGTCGAGCCGGCGCGAGTCGTCGATCGTGATGAGCTCGGCGGTCCCGCTCCCGTCGACCACGATCGCCGCGGTGCCGTCGGGCGACAGCACGATCGAACGTACGGCGTCGCCGGCGTCGTACCTGCCGGATCGGGTGGCGATCGCGTCGCCGGTCGCGGTGCGGACGTGGACGCCGCAGCCGTCGGTGGTCACCGCTTCGATCGTCCCCGACGGGATGTCGGCGATGGTCTCGCCAGCGTCGAGGTCGATGATCAGGCCGACGTCAGCGGTGTCGGCGTCGGCGTCGACGTCGCCTGGGATGGCGAGACACCTCCAGGTGTGCCAGGGTCGGATCTCGGCGACACCGGTCTCGTCGCCCTCGGCACGCTCGGACTCGTGCACGATCACCCCGTCGAGGTCGACGACGACGATCTGCCGGGTTCCCGTGACGATGAGCCGTCGCCCGTCGAACGCCGGACTCACGCGATCGATCCCGCGCAGCCCGAGATCGGCGAGCTCCGTGGGTTCGGATTCGGTCGGCGAGGCCTCCAGGAGTATGCCGTCCTCGGTGACGTAGACGAATCGGGCGCCGTCGAGCACGCCGGCAACCGGACGTTCGGTCGGGACGAGTGCCCGACGTTCGCCGTCCGCGTCGAAGAAGCCGAGCTCGGCGCTCCGCCCGACGTTCGTCGAGGTGACGACGAGATCGTCACCGACCGCCATCGGCACCCCGGGGAAGAAGGTCGGCTCGACGTCGGGGTCGACGTCGACGAGGATCGTCTGGAAGTTGCGACCGTCGCCGACGGCGAACCGGGTCGCGTCGCGATCGGTTCGGAGTGTCTCTGCGAGCAGCAACGGTTGGTTCTGGCCGGCGCGCGAACCGATCCGGGTGACCGAGCCGTCGGTGCCGTCGATCACCACGATCTCGCCGCCGACGTCGGGCGTGACGAACAGCGTGAACGACCGGTTCGACAGGTGCCGGACGACCGACGCTCCCGGTTCGATCTCGATCGCCACCGGTTCGTCGTCCGGGTCGAGGCCGCGCAGCACGACCTGGTCCGCGCCGACGAGCGCGAGGCGGTCGTCGCGCACGTGCACGTCCGTGACCCGTCCGGCCCCGTCGAGGCGTTCGATCTCGTCCCCGTCGCCGTCGAGCACGATCACCTCACCGGTCGCTCGGACGATCTCGACGAGCGTGTCCCAGCCGGGTTCGATGGCGACATCCTGATCGTCGTCGCCGCTGCTCACGACCATCACGGCGATCGCGGCGACCGCGATCACGGCGAGCAACGCTGAACCGACGGCTACCCGACGAGCCGTGTAGTTCGGCCGCGATCGCCGTCGGCGCGGCAGGGAGGGTTCGTCGGACGACGCCGCCTCGGGTCCGGGGGGAGGGAGGTCCGAGGTCATCGTCCGTGAGCGTACGCAATGTAGGGTCCGACGACGTGGAGTTCACCTGCCCGCGTTGCGGTTCCGACGTGCAGACCGAGTTCTACGGCCCGTGCCCCGCCTGTCGCGACGCGCTCCGCACGACGTTCGCCCGGGAGGCCAAGGTCGTCGAGGTCGCCGAGTACGAGCCGAAGATGAACGTCACCCCCAACGCCGTCGCGCTCAAGGACGACTGAGCCTCACGCGTCGCCGCCGGGGACACCGGCACCTGGCCGGAACTCGGTCTGGCGGCTCGTCTGCGCCTCGGCCGCGGCCTTGCGTTGCTCGAGGGTGGTCGCCAGCGCGGCGGCGGCCCCGTCGTGCGCCATGATCTTGCTCATGACGGCCTTGCCGACCGCGCCCATCAGTTCGGCCTGGCGGTCGTGCAGGTACTGCTGCGAGTCGCGCAGCCGGCGGGTCATCCCGTTCAGTTCTGGCACGACGTAGCGGGCGAACAGCTCCCAGGACCGGGACGTCGCCTCGCGGTTCGCCCAGTCGTGGGCGAACCCGAGGACGGTGCCGAAACCTCCGGTGGTCTCCTGCAGGCGGCGGATCGCGGCGACCATGTCGTCGGGCGTGCCGATCACGGAGGCTCCCGCCCCTTCGGCGCCATCGCCGGCCACCTGGTCGAGCAGTTCCCACGGGCCGTCCACGTGCTCGGCGCCCGGGCGGCCGAGCGTCCACACGTTGTACTCGTTGTGCCAGCGATGGAGGCCGTGCACCGCCTCGGCGCGGGCCTGCTCGCGGGTCTCGGCGAGGTGGAACGACATCAGTACCCGCCAGTCCCGTCGGTCGACCACTTGGCCGTGCTGTGCTGCGGCCTCCTGGGCGAAGGCCCACTGGGTCGGGAGCGCCTGGAGCCCTTCCGAGGAGTTCGACGCGATCGACAGCACGCCGATGCCGTACTTGCCCGCGAGCTGCATCCCCGACGGCGAGATCGACGACGCGGTCGCCATCGGAATGTCGTCCTGCACGGGGAGGATCTGCAGCTCGGCGTCGTTGAGCGTGAACCACTCGCTCTCGTGACTGAACCTGGGCTCGCCGCGGAGCAGTCGGATGATGACGCCGAGTGCTTCGTCCTGCCGGTCACGCTGGACCATCGGGTCGATCCCGAGCGTGAACGCGTCGGAGGGCAGCGCCCCGGGCCCCGAACCGAACATCGCCCGCCCGCGGGTCATGTGGTCGAGCTGCACGATGCGCTGCGCCACGTTGAAGGGATGGTGGTACGGGAGGCTGACGACGCCCGTGCCCAGCATGATGCGGTGCGTCACCTGGCCGGCCGCCGCGAGGAACATCTCCGGTGATGCGATCGTCTCCCAGCCCGACGAGTGGTGTTCGCCGCACCAGAACTCGTCGAAGCCGAGCCGGTCGAGGTGGGCGGCGAGGTCGAGGTCGCGCTGGAACATCAGCGTCGGGTGCTCGCCGGTGGGGTGGTGGGGCGCGAGGAACGCGCCGAACCGGAGGGAGCTCATGGGACGTGAGGGTACGGATCGGCCGGCGCCGTCGGCGAGGCGGGCCCGCTATCGTGGTCACCGACCGCGGGGACGTAGCTCAGCTGGCTAGAGCACCTGCTTTGCAAGCAGGGGGTCGTGGGTTCGAGTCCCATCGTCTCCACCACATCTGACCAGGC
>SKSP01000211.1 GCA_007122945.1 Ilumatobacteraceae bacterium
CCGTACTGTTGCTCGACGACGGCCTTCTCGGTCGTTGCGTCGGCGGAGAAGCCCAGGTAGGCACCACCGGCCCCGGCGAGCGAACCAGCCGCTTCGAACGACTCGCGGACCCAGGCGCGCACGGCGTCGAAGTTCGCCGGGTCGTACGTGCCGCCGTCGAAGCTGAGCATGAACGGTGCACTGCGATCGCCGAACGCCGTCGCGTCAGCGGGAACCGCAGCGGTCGCGCCGCCCATGATCGGGACGTGGATCAACACGCTCGGGTCGGGGCGGTCGAGGGCCCGCTCGTGGATGAACGCGATCGCGTCGTCGTCGAGCGCGTCGAGGTACGTCGACTTCCAGTAGCTGTGGAGGTTCGCCACGAGCGGATCGAAACCCGCCTGGAACGCCCGGTAGTTCGGAAGGTGATCGGACATGTCGAACAGCGGCTCGCCGAGGCTACGGAACTCGTCGATGATCGATTGTCCCTCGCTCTTGTCGCCGGCGTACATCGCCGCCACGATGAAGACGTTCTTGCCCGCCACGGGAGGCGGGAGTTCGTCGGCAGGCGGGAGCCCCCAGTACAGCGCGCGCGTCGTCACCTCGTCGCCCGCCGCCAGCGCGAGGTCGCGCCACTGCGGCATCAGCTCGGCACCGGCCTCCATCTCGTGGAAGACGGCAGCGAGCGCGACCTCGGGTCCGACCGCGTGGGCCTCGAACGTGAAGTCGACCACGACACCGAAGTTGCCCCCTCCACCGCGGATCGCCCAGAACAGGTCGGGATTCTCATCCGCGCTGGCGGTCACGAGTTCGCCCGACGCCAGCACGACCTGAGCCTCGAGCAGGTTGTCGCACGAGAGCCCCCACTTGCGGTGGAGCCATCCGATGCCGCCACCGAGCGTCAGGCCACCGACACCGGTCGTCGACACGACGCCACCGGGAACGGCCAGACCGAAGACCTGTGTTTCGCGATCGACCTGCCCCCACGTCGCGCCGCCTTGGACGCGCACCCGCTTGTTGGCCGGATCGACCCACACCCCGTTCATGTCGCGCATGTCGAGCACGAGGCCACCATCGACGGTGCCATGACCCGCCACGTGGTGCCCGCCGCCACGGACCGCGAGCAGCAGACGGTGCTCGCGCGCGAGGTTGACGCCATCGATGACGTCGGCCTCGCCCGAGCATCTGATGATGAGGCCGGGTCGGCGGTCGATCGCCAGGTTCTCGACCACCCTGAGGTCGTCGTACCCGGGATCGCCGGGACTGCAGACCGGACCTCGGAAGTGCATGCCGAGCTCAGCGATCTGCTCGTCCGTGAAATCCACCGTCCCACCCGGGACGCTTACAACTGAAACGGTCATGTCGACCCCTCTCGCGCTCGCGGCTGTCCCCTGACCCGCTGTCGACGTCGGGGACCGGCCGGGGACACCGTGGCCCGGGGCGCAGTCGCCCGTCCGCCAGCGGATCGCACCGTCAACCGTACGCTCGGCCGAGCACAAGGTCAATGGCCGATGCCGAGGGCGCGAGCGCTATCTCCCGACATCCCGATCTCCCGACATCCTCGTCACCCGACGGGCGAGCGGACGTGGCGTCAGGTCTCGTCGGCGCCGAAGAACTCTCGTGCTGCGGTCGGGTCGTCCTCGAAGACCCTGGCCGCGGTGATGCGGCCGGCGTCGATCTCGTAGACGACCACACGCAGGAAGGACGGACCGGGCGGCTCGCCGATACGGACGAGCAGGAATGCGTTGCGGTCGCTCTCCCCGAGGTCGACGAGCTGGGGATCGAACCCGCCGGAGAGGCGGTCTTGTGCCGCCCAGAACCGTTGGATGGCGTCGTGGCCGACGTACGTGCCGTGCAGGCCGCCGGGCCCGTTGTAGGTGAAGGTCGCGTCGTCGCTGAAATGGGTGACCGCGTCGTCGCGGTGACCGGCTCGGAAGCGCTCGAACATCGCGCGGAGGACCTCGATGGGCGTCACGCCATGAACTCCAAGATCAGTCGAGCGACCAGTGCCGGGTCGGTGACGTGCGCCATGTGCCCGTGACCGACGAGTGTCTGGATGCGCACGTTCGGTATGGCTTCGGCGGCGAGCTGTGTACAGCGAGCGACCGGTGCCGGCGAGTCGGAACCAGCGAGCATGAGCGTCGGTGCCGAGATGGTGGCGAACTGGCCGGGCGCCCACTCCCAGCCCTCCTCGGACCGTCCTTCGCGTGCGGCGGTCGGCGCCGTCGCCAAGCGCACCTCCCAGAGCGGGCTGGCCCTCATCGCCGCGACTTCCTCGTCGCTCAGCTCGAGCACGTCGACCAGGACGAGGAGGACGGCGCGTTCGTGGTCGCCATCGGCGAGCGCCTGCTCGACGGCGTCGAGTGCTCCCGGCGGGAACGTGAGCCCGAGGCTGGGTTCGTAGAGTACGAGACGGTGCACGTTGGCCGATCGGGCTGCACCGCCCATCGCGCAGTTGGCCCCGTAGGAGTGGCCCCACAGAGCGACGGGTCCACCCGTTCGGGTGGCCACGGCGTCGACCACCGCGGCGACGTCGTCGAACTCGCGCTCGATGTCGTAGCCCGGAGCGTCGCCGCTCGCGCCGAAGCCTCTTCGGTCCATGGCGAAGGTGCTGACCGAGCGTTCGAGCTCGGCCACGATGGGGTCGAACCGGCGGTGATCCATGAGCGAGCCGTGCACCAGCACGAGCGCGGGGCCGGTGCCGCTCGCCCACACCGCCACGTCGGTGCCGTCGGAGGAGGTGACGTCGAACCGCTCGGCCGTTCCGGTGGACGTCACGGGGTCACCCCGTGGGCATCGGACTCGTCGAGGCGGGCGCGTTCCTCGATCGACATCCCCGGAAGGAGTCGACACGGGTCAGCGCCCACGAGGTGAGCGTACCCGTGGCCGCCGCTGAGGTCGAGATCGCAGCCCCAGCGGACATCTGGACTACTTCTGGTGGACGGTGAGATCGCCGAGCAGGCTGAACGCGCGGATCACGAGCTCGGGTCGGTCGTCCGGCGCAGCGCCGGCCTCACCATCGGGGTGGGCGATCTCGTCGGGCACCTTCACCTCAGCGAGGATGACCGGCCCCTCGACCCGCACCCGCCACGCCGCGGGCACCACGATGTCGAGGTCGGCCAGGATCGTGGTCGCAGCCAGCTCGACCGACGCGGTGGCCAGTGTCGCGCCGCGCAGGTCGAGGTCGACATCCGCGAGGATCGACGCGATCGACCCGCCCTCGAACGGTCCGTCGCAGTGCAGGTGACGATCACCCAGCAGCACGAACGTGTCGACGCTGCCGTACACCGCGTCCCGCTCGGCGCCACCGAACGCGGTCACGATCCGCCACAGCCCGACACCGATGACGACCAGCGGCCCGATCACACCCCAACGCCACACGTCGAGAACGTCCGCGGTGTCGAGCAGCCACAGGACCCCGAGCACCACGAGCAGTCCGCCGATCAGGAACTGGCTGCGACGCTTCATCGGCCTCGGCTCCCGCGTCGGGCACTCCCCAAGATGATCCACGCGCCCGCGACGATCAGCAGCAACGGCAACACGTACGCCAGACGCAGCTCGAAAACGTCCAGTTCGTCGAACAAGAAGCCGACACCGATCACGACGAACACGACCGCGGCGAACACTCCCCGACTGTTCGTCATCGTTGCACCCTGATCTCCCCGATGCCCACCGACAAGTCGAGACGGATCGTCGGACCTTCCCCGGGCACACGCGCGTCGAGACGGGCACCGAACCCGTCGGACTCGCGATCGCCGACCGTGGCACTGCCCACACCGACGCGTGCATCGACGTCGAGCGCCGCATCCGCGGGCACACGGACGACCAGGTCACCGATCACGTTGCTGGCCTCCAGGTCGAGATCCGCGTCGAAATCGACCTCGCGCAGGTCGATGGTCAAGGTCCCGATCCCATGGGAGTAGCGCGCCTGCACCTCGTCAACCGTCGCGGGGCGGACGTCCTGATCGCCGACCCGCACGCTCGGGTTCGCCGGAATGACGGCCGCGACGACCACCAGAACGGTCAACAGCACGCCGGTGCCGACCAGATCCGCAGCCCGCCCCCGCACCGCCAGCAACAACATGACGGCACCGACGACGATCAACGCCGCCGGAACCAGGATCCGCCAGTTCGGATCGACCACGTCAGCGGTCGACAACAGCCACACGACGCCCAACCCGACGAGCAACACGCCCGTGACGAGCCGGTCCCAATCCGGTTCACTCCTCGCCGAGCTGACAGCAGCCACGCCCCGATCATCCCACGCGAACCGCTGCGTTCAGACGACGTCGCGTCGACGGGTGCTGATGAGTCCGACGATTGCGGGGACGATGGCCCAGATCGAGAGTGCGACGAGTGCGGCGGGCACGCTCACGTCGTCGACGGTCCCGGAGATGACGTTGGCGAGGTTGGCCGGCATCCACGTAGCGGTGTCGTTGGCGAGTTGCACGATGAGCGGCGGGGCGACCATGAACACGAACACGGTCAGTGTGACGGCGCCTCCGACGTTGCGCACGATGGCTCCGATGCCTGCTCCGAGCACTGCGCCGGCGGCGCCGGCGAACCCGGCGGCGGCGATCACTCGGGCGACGTTGTCGATCGCGAGGAGGAAACCGAAGTCGGTGGCGGGCAGCGACGCTGCGACGGCGGTGACGGTGAGCCCGGCACCGATCAGGCTGAGCACGCAGCCCCCGATCGCCACGGCGGCGAGTTGCGCGAGCACGGCGCGGTGTCTGATGGGTGATGCCAGGAAGGTCGGCACGACGGTGTTGTGTCCGTATTCGCGGGCGACGGCGATCGCGCCGAACAAGCCCGCGCCCATGAACGCGTTGAACGCGAACGCCATGAGTGATCGCTGGTCGGCTTCGGTCGCGATGAAGGCCTTGCTGCCGTCCATGTCCGTGCCGGCGATCACGGCGAAGGCGTTCAAGGCGGCGATGACGATGAGCACGCCCAAGAACGCGAGCGGCATCTTCGTGGTGGTGAGCTTGCGGAGCTCGGATCGGATCTGTCGTCGCATCGTCATGACGCGGCCTCCACTTCGTCGTCGGACACGGGGGTGGTCCAGGTCAAGAAGAGTTCTTCGAGCGAACCGGCACTCGGTGAGAGCTCGTGGAGCGCGATGCCGGCGGTGAACGCCCGCTCGCCGATCTCGGCGGTGTCCATGCCGCGCACGATCAGGCCGTCGGGTTCCGACCGTTGGGTCGTCGCGCCGGCTCGTTCGAGTTCGCGGCCGAGCCGGTCGAGGTCGGCGGCCTGCACGAGCGTGGCCGATTGTTGGAGTTCGGCCAGCGAGCCCTGGGTGACGAGTCGGCCCCGATCGATGACGATGACGTCGTCCGCGAGGTGCTCCACCTCGGACAGCAGATGGCTCGACACGAACACCGTTCCGCCCACGGCGGCCCGGGCGCGGAGCTGGTCTCGGAGGGATCGGATCCCCTGGGGGTCGAGGCCGTTGCCGGGTTCGTCGAGGATGAGCACGGGCGGTTCACCGAGAAGGGCGGCGGCGAGACCGAGGCGCTGTCGCATACCCAGCGAGTAGGCGCCCGCCTTGCGATGGGCGGCGTCTGCGAGGCCGACCTGTTCGAGCATCTCGTCGACCCGATCGTGATCGACCCCGGTGGCGTCGGCGATGACGCGCAGGTGGTTGCGTCCGCTCCGTCCGGGGTGGAACGCGTTCGACTCGATCATCGCGCCCACGGTCCGAGACGGGTCCGGAAGATCCCGGTAACGGTGCTCGCCGATCGTGGCTCGACCCTGGCTCGCCGCAGCGAGGTCGAGCATGATCTTCATCGTCGTCGACTTCCCGGACCCGTTCGGTCCGAGGAACCCGGTCACCCGTCCCGGTGGCACGGAGAAGCTGAGGTCGTCGACGACAGGATGGTCGCCGTAGCGTTTGGTGACATGGTCGACACACAAGGTGTAGGCCGCATCCGGCCGATCGCCGTCAGCTCGGGGAGCGATCGGCGCCCCGCCTGATGATCGTGTGGTGGGTGACGTCTGGGTCATGGCTACCTCGCAGCGGTGGTGATCGACTCGTTCATGGGGATGGGCGCCACAGCAGTGCTGTCGGGGGCATCGTCGGCGATGTCGTCGGTGACGGTTCGTGATCGGACGAGGCGCAGTGCGCGCACGAAGCCGGTCACCACGGCGAACCCCGCCACCGCGGCAACGGCAAAGCTGAGATCCGGGACGAAGACGAACCCCGCGCGCCAGCCCAGCCCACCGGCGACCGCCGGATAGCCGACGAGCACGAGCGGGGCGACGACGAGTTCCCATGCGAGCGGGGCGACTCGCCGCAGGGCTGATCGCTCGAGGTGCCGACGACTGGTCGCGACACGACCGAGGGTCCATGCCTGGGCGACGAGCGCGAGGGTGACCAAGGTGCCGAACGCGATGTAGAAGCGTGACGTGCCGGTGCCGGTGGGAGGTTCCGCCCCGACGACGATGTTGACGATGCCCTGGGGGAGCCGGCTCCACGCAGCGTTGGCGCCGGCGATCTCCAGCTGGTTCCCGGCGTTCATCA
>SKSP01000160.1 GCA_007122945.1 Ilumatobacteraceae bacterium
GCGAAGTACTGCTTGCCCTGGTATTCGAACAGGTCCACTGGTTCGTCAGTCCTCTCTCGAGTCGAGCTCTTCTTCCAGCCACTGGCTGATCTGCTTCAGCGACGAGCCGGGGCCGAACACCTTGGCCACCCCCTGCTCGGTCAGCTGCCGGGCGTCGGCGTCGGGGATCACGCCGCCGCCGAACACCATCACGTCCGCCACGCCGCGCGTGCGCAGCTCCTCCATCACCCGGGGGAACAGCGTGAGGTGGGCGCCCGACAGCAGCGACAGGCCGACCGCGTCGGCGTCCTCCTGGAGCACCGTCTCCGCGATCTGCTCGGGCGACTGGTGCAGCCCGGTGTAGATCACCTCGAACCCGTGGTCGCGAAGGGCTCGCGTGATCGTCTTGGCCCCACGGTCGTGCCCGTCGAGACCGGGCTTCGCCACCACCACTCGATACGGGCGCTTCACGAGACGGTGACCCTACGCCGCCCGGGGGGTCCGTGACCAACCGATGGCCGCCGTGACACGGCGCCAGCGCGGTCGCGTCGAACCCCGTCGGCTGGTCCGCGGTGCCGGATTCCAGGTCCGGCCCGCCACACTGGTGGTCGTGTCGACACGGTTGCGCTCCCCCGTCGCCCGGGCCGTCCTGCCCGTCCTCGGCGGCATCGGCGTCATCGCGCTGATCGGGTTGTTCACGTGGGCGATGGCGGTCTTCATCTCGAGCGGCGACTCCGCGGAGACCAGCGAGCGCCTGGCGCCCCGCACCATCGCACTCGGCCGGGTCGAGAACCGGGCGAACGACGTCGCGGCCGACGGCCCGCTGCTGTTCCCCGGCCTGGCGACGACGATCGGCGAACGCTCGCTCGTGCTCGACCACGAGGGCGACGACCCGACCACCGGTTGGGTCGTGTACGCCGCCCACCCGGCCGACCGGCCGATGACGTGCGCCATCGAGCAGGTCATCGGCACCGACCGGTTCGTCGACTGCGAGGGCCGCGAACTGCACGTGAGCGAGCTCGCCCCGCCCGACGAGGGCATCCGCCCGGTGGTGTACGACAGCGAGCGCCTCGAGCTGGACCTCAGCGGCATCACCGACGACGAGGTCCCGACGTGACCCGGACCGACCGGCGCGGCACGCCGGCGAGGATCGTGGCGTCGCCGACGGTGCCCACCCTCGGCACGGCGGTCGATCGGAGAGCGTTCCTGCTCCTGGCGGCGACCGCCGCGCTGGCCGCCTGCTCGGGCGACGACGGTGCCTCGCCCGACGGCCCGGCGATCACCGACGCACCGTCGCCCCCCGGCGGTACGGCGCCCGATGGCGAGCGAGCCGGCGAGATCGCCGGAGCGGCGTCCCGACGCGTCGCCGATCCCGACGAGGCCGCCGCTGCGACCGCGACGATGAACCAGCTCGGCGGCCGCATGTACGCCGACCTGCTCGGCCGGATCGACGACCCCAACCTCGTGTTCTCCCCGGCGAGCGTCGCCATCGCGCTCGCGATGACGCGCGCCGGGGCGCTCGGCGCGACCGCGACCGAGATGGACGACGTGCTCGCCGTCGACGACGCGACGACGCTGCACCGCTCGATGAACGCGCTGACGGCGGCGCTCGCCGACCGGTCGGGCACCTTCGAGCGCGGCGACGACGAGGTCGAGGTGGTACTCGCGTTGGCGAACTCGCTGTGGGCCCAGGCCGGGCTCGCCTTCGAGCAGGAGTTCCTCGACGTGTTGTCGGGCGAGTACGGCGCCGGGCTCCGCGTGGTCGACTACGAAGACGACGCGGAGGGCGCTCGCGTCGCGATCAACGACTGGGTCGACGACGAGACCCGCGGGCGGATCCCCTCGCTGATCGGCCAGGGCGTCCTCGGACCGATGACACGGCTCGTACTCGTCAACGCCGTGTACCTGAAGGCGCCGTGGGCCGACGCGTTCCCGGAGGGCCGCACCAGCGACGAGACGTTCACGACCCTCGACGGCGACCTCGTCGACGTCCCGACGATGACCGACGAGCGGTCGTTGCCCTACGCCGAGGGCGACGGATGGCGCGCCGTCGAGATCCCCTACGTGAACGGCGACCTGGCGATGGTGCTCGTCCTCCCCGACCTCGAGCACCAGTTCGCCGAACGTGTCGTCGGCGGGGTGCTCGACGAGGTCGTCGCCGCGCTGGTGCGCACACGGGTCCTGCTCCGCTTCCCCCGCTTCGACATCGGCACGTCCACGTCGCTGCGGCCGACGCTCGAGGCGCTCGGCATGCCGGTGGCGTTCACCGACGACGCCGACTTCTCGGCGATGACGACCGAGGAGCCGCTGGCGATCTCCGACGTCGTGCACGAGGCGAACATCACCGTGGACGAGGACGGGACCGAGGCCGCGGCCGCGACGGCGGTGGTGATGGAAGCGACCTCGGACGCCGAGCCCGACGAACCGGTCGAGATCGTGTTCGACCGGCCGTTCGTGTTCGCCCTGCGGGACCGCTCGACCGGGGCGATCACCTTCCTCGGCCGGATCGGCGACCCGAGCGCATCACGCGGCTGACGCGTCGCGTCAGGTGTCGCGTCGAGCGTCGGCGCCGGCCTCGGCGTCGAGTGCACCGATCAGGCGGTCGGCGAACACCTCGGTGTGCTCGGCGAGGTGGTTGCGCTTGATCAGCAGGCCGCCGATCACGTCGGCTCCGGTCGCCGCGACCGAGTGCGTGAGCTTGTCGAGGCTCTTGCCGGCGTCGAGGGCGTAGGTCAAGAACACGGCCGACCGCTTGCCGCGCATCGCCGGCAGGTTGGAGATCGTGTTGGCGGCCCACGGTGCCTGGCCCACCACGAACAACCCGTGCGTCCACGTCCCGACGAGCACGATGTCGGCCGCCTGGATCGACGCGTGGTCGGGTTGACGCACCTTGGAGAGCCCCGTGATCGTCCACCCCTCCTGCTCGAGGTTCGAACCGATCATCTCCGCGGCCTTCCAGGTGTTCCCCGTCAGACTCTCGACCAGGATCGCTGCTGACATCACGGACAGATTCAAGCAGGTCGGGAGCTGCGGCGGGGAAGACGGGGGGTCCCCCGGCCGATCATCGGTCGAGTCGCCGGCCGCCGAGTGCCGCGGCGGTGGCCGCGTCCGCGGGGAAGAACAGCTCGATCGAGAGCTCGTCGAGGGTGATGTCGACCGGGGTCCCGAACGTCGCGATCGTCGAGAAGAACGACAGCTCGCCACCGTCGGTCAGAAGACGGAGCGGGAGGAGCGTGCCCCCCCAGTGCGCACCCGCCGACGGCGGCAGGTGGGCGACGGCGGGGTAGGTGCGGATCTCGGCGAGCAGTTCGTGCACGGCCGGGTCGCCGGTCGCCTCGGCGTCGCGCCGCAACCGACCGAGCATGTGGGCGGCGTACTCGTCGATGTTGGCGATGCGCCGGGCGAGGCCGTCGGGGTGCAGGCTGGCGCGCACGACGTTCGCCGGTGGCTCGAGCAACGCCGGATCGACGCCCTCGAGGAACACGGCGAGCCCGGCGTTCGCCGCGACCAGGTCCCATCGTCGGTCCACGACCAGCGCGGGGTACGGGTCCTGAGCGGCGAGGATCCGCTCGATCGCCTCGCGGGCCGGCGCGAGCTCGACGGCATCGAGGGCGGTCTCGCGGAAGGCGGGCGCGAAACCGGCGGCCACGAGCAGCCGGTTGCGTTCCCGCAGCGGCACGTCGAGCTCGTCGGCGAGGTGTAACACCATCTCCCGGCTCGGGCGGGAGCGGCCGTTCTCGAGGTAGCTCAGGTGTCGGGTGGACGCCGCGGCCCGCAGCGACAACTCGAGCTGACTCAACCGGCGTCGCCCCCGCCACTCGCGCAGCAGATCGCCGAACGAGTACTCGGACACGGGGCTCGTCACGCTCACCCGTCGAACTGTACGGATCGGTCGGCGACCGATCCATGACCTCCCGGGTCATGGTCGCCCCGCGGTGCACCGGTCATGCTGGGCGCGATGAGCACCCGCAACGACGTCCCCGACGCCACCGATCTCCCCGACCTCGGCGCGCTCATGCCGCTCACCCGGGTGCTCGGCATCCGCGCCACCGCGCTCCACCACGACGGCGTGTCGGCCTCCATGGCGTGGCGCGACGAGCTGTGCACCGCCGACGGGATCCTGCACGGCGGGACCCTGATGGCGTTCGCCGACACGGTCGGCGCCACGGCGGCGTTCCTGCGGCTGCCGGAAGGCGCCACCACGACGACCGTCTCGTCCAACACGAGCTTCCTCGCCGCGGTGCGCGACGGCACGATCACCGCCCGGGCGTTCGTCGAGCACACGGGTCGGCGCTTCATCACGGTCCGCACCGAGGTCCGCGACGCGACCGACCGCCTCGTCTCGGTCACTATCCAGACCCAGGCCGTGCTCGCATGAGACCCGTGGCAGCGTTCGGGTTCAGAGCTTCTTCAACGGCGCCCACGCCAGCGCCAGGTGCTTGGTGCCGACGCCCGCGAAGTTGATCGTCGCCTCGGCCTTCTCGCCGCTGCCGCTGATGTCGATGATCACGCCCTCGCCGAACGCCGGGTGCTCGACGTCGTCGCCGATGCGCAGACCGAGCTCCTGGGAGTTCGACGGCGCCGGCCCGCGAGCGCGTCCGGCGGCGAGCGCGGCGTCGACGACGCGGTCGCGATGGGCGTCGTCGCCGTGGCGGGCGCTCTCGGGATCGCCGTCGGTACCGCCACCTCGGCGGCGATACGGCGGCGGGTCGCCCGCGCCGTACGACGAACCGCCGTCGTCACGGCGGCGGTAGCTCTGCCGGCCGTACGACGACCGGCCCGACACGTTGCCGGTCTGGTCGACCAGTTCGGTGGGGATCTCGTCGAAGAAGCGGGACGGCGGGTTGTACTGCGTCGAGCCGAACAGCATCCGGCTCCAGGCGTGCGACAGGTGCAGGCGCCGCATCGCCCGGGTGATCCCGACGTAGGCGAGGCGTCGCTCCTCCTCCATCTCGGTCGGCTCGGTGAGTGCCCGACTGTGCGGGAAGACCCCTTCCTCCACGCCGACGATGAACACGATCGGGAACTCGAGGCCCTTCGCCGCGTGGAGGGTCATCAGCACGACCTGGTCGTCGGCCTCGCCGTCGGGGAGCTCGTCGGTGTCGGCGACGAGGGCGACCTGTTCGAGGAACTCGTCGAGCAACGTGAACTCGCGCGCGGAGCCGACCAGCTCGCCGAGGTTCTCGATCCGGCCGTGCGCCTCGACCGTGTCCGCCGCCTCGAGCTCGGCGAGGTAGCCGGACTCCTCGATGACGGCGTGCAGCAGGTCACCCGGGGTGTGCCGGCCGGCGCCGTCGGTGTCGGTCCGGGCGGTCTCGGCGTACATCTCGCCGAGCCGGTCGAGCAGCTCGACGAACGCGCCGATGCCGCGCACGGCGGGCCCGGTGACGCCGGCCTCGTCGGCCCGGCGGAGGGCGTCGACGAACGCGATCCCCTCGGCGGCGGCGAACTCGTCGAGACGAGTGACGCTGGCGTCGCCGATCCCGCGCTTGGGCACGTTGAGGATGCGCTTGACGCTGACCTCGTCGGTCGGGTTCACGACGGCGCGCAGGTAGGCCATCGAGTCCTTCACCTCGCGCCGGTCGTAGAAGCGCGTGCCGCCCACCACGCGGTACGGGACGCCGAGGCGCATGAACGCCTCCTCGATCACCCGGCTCTGGGCGTTCGTGCGGTACAGCACGGCCATCTCGCGCCAGTTGACGGCGTCGTCGCGGTGGAGCTGCTGCGCGGTGCCGGCGACCCACGTCGCCTCGTCGCCCTCGTCCTCGGCGTGGTAGCGCACGATCCGGTCGCCCTGGCCGACGTCGGTCCACAGCGACTTCGGCTTGCGCTCGACGTTGTTGGCGATCACCGCGTTGGCGGCGTCGAGGATCGTCTGGGTGCTGCGGTAGTTCTGGTCCAGCACGATCGTGGTGACGTCGGTGAACGCCTCCTCGAACTGCATGATGTTGCGGAAGTCGGCACCCCGGAACCGGTACACGCTGTTGTGGACGAGCACCCCACCCGCCACGTAGGTGTGCGCAGTGTCGACCTCGAGGTCGTACACCGGCCCTTCGTACGTCACCTGCTCGACACGGTCGATGCGGGCCTCGACGAACCGGTCGTCGTCGAGCACGAGGACCGCATCACCGGGCCGGAGCTCGCCGACCGCGGTGAAGGCGTACCGACGTCCGTCGACGATCGCCGACGCATCGAGACCGACCCCACGTTCGGCGGCGAGCTGCTTGGCCGCGGACCATGCCTGCGGGAAGTCGTCGACCTGATGGCCGACGCCGTCGCACTCGACCCCGTGCCGTGGCCGATCCGGCGACGCCCCATCGACGAACATCGTCAGCCGCACCGCTGGCGCGTCCACGTCCTCCGCCGTGACCGCGTGGTCGGCGATCACGACGTGACCCTCCGTCGCGGTGAGGGAGCGGCCGGCGACCGTGAGACGGACCACGCGGTCACCCGCCACGCCGCTGGTGTTCCTCCGGGCGACCCGCCGCACGCGACACGGCAGCGCTCGTGAGCCTCC
>SKSP01000278.1 GCA_007122945.1 Ilumatobacteraceae bacterium
CAATGTGGCGATGACGGTGGAGTTGGGGAAGCCGATCGCGATGGATGAGGGGTTGCGGTTCGCGATTCGTGAGGGTGGTCGGACGGTTGGGGCCGGCCGGGTCACCAAGATCCTGAAGTGACCGACCGGAACGACTGAGCAGGACCCGACTGACATGGCCCAGAGCATCCGAATCCGCCTCAAGGCGTTCGACCACGAGATCATCGACCAATCGACGAAGAAGATCGTCGAGACGGTCAACCGCACCGACGCCACCGTGCGCGGGCCGATCCCGTTGCCCACCGACAAGCACCGTTACACGGTCATCCGTGGCCCGCACGTCGACAAGGACTCGCGTGAACACTTCGAGATGCGCATCCACAAGCGCCTCATCGACATCGTGAACCCCAACGCGAAGACCATCGACAGCCTGCAGCGCATCGAATTGCCCGCAGGTGTCGACATCGAGATCAAGATCCAGAACGCCTGACCGGCGGCGTCGTGGCGCGCCCGGGCCCGGAAGCGGACTCGGCGTGGCGGGTCAGCGGTTGCGGCGACGATCGCGCAGACCCCAGAGCAACCCGATCGCCATCATCGCCACGCTGAACACGAGGATCGTGGTGGCGAGCACGTTCACCTGCGGCGGGAAGCGGACCCGGAAGCTGCCGTCGATGTAGATCGGGAACGTCGAGAGTGACCCGGCGTTGAACAACGTGATGATGAAGTCGTCGATCGAGAGCGCGAACGACAACAGCGCGGCGGCGAGGATGCCGGGCAGGATCAGCGGGAACGTCACGGTCCAGAACGTGCGGAACGGGGTCGCCCCGAGGTCCTGGGCGGCCTGCTCGAGCGTCCAGTCGAAACCGCGCACCCGGGCCCGCACGGTGAGCGCCACGAAGCTGACCTGGAACATGATGTGGGCGATCACCACGGTGGTGAAGCCCCGGGTGACGTCCCAGTCGAGGAACAGCGCGGCGAGCGACGACCCGATCACGATCTCGGGTGTCGTCAACGGCAGGACGAGCAGGAAGTTGAGCGGACCGCTCCCGCGGAACGAGTAGCGCGCCAGGCCGATCGCGATCATCGAGCCGAGCACGACCGCGACCGAGGTGGAGATGGCGGCGATCTGGAGGCTGCGGACGAACGCGTCGGTGAGGCCCTCGTCGCTGAACGGGTCGCGCCAGTTGTCGAGCGTGAAGCGTTGCCACACGATGTTGTAGTTGCCGCGCGGCTCGTTGAAGGAGAACATCACGATCCACGCGATCGGGACGAACAGGTAGGCGAGACCGAGCGCGGCGTACACGTTGAGCGCCCAGCGGGCGACCTTGCCCCGGGTGGTGGTCGGCGCGCTCACGTCAGGTCCCTCACGTCAGGTCCCTCACATCAGGTCCCTCACGTCAGATCCTCGGTGCCGAAGAACCGGCTGTAGACGAACACGAACACCGTGATGATCAGCATCAGCACGAACGACATCGCCGAGGCGAGCGGGACGTTGCTCTGGACGAGGAACTGGTCCTGGATCGAGTTGCCGATCATCGTCGTGTTCGGGCTGCCGAGGTACAGCGCGTTCACGAAGTCGCCGGCGGCCGGGATGAACGTGAGCAACGTGCCGGCGAAGACGCCGGGGAGTGCGAGCGGCACGACCACCTTGCGGAACGACTGGAACGCGGTGGAGTACAGGTCCTGGGCGGCGTCGACGAGACGCGGGTCGACCTTCTCGAGGCTCACGTAGATCGGCAGGATCATGAACGGCAGGAAGTTGTAGGTCAGCCCCCCGATCACCGCGGCCGGGGTGTTCAGCACCCGGCCGTTGTCCATGACCCCCACCGTCTCGAGGATCCCGGAGATCCGCAACGTGTCGAACAGCTGGACGACCTGCCCCGTGTCGGCGAGCAGGCTGCGCCACGCGATCGTGCGGATGAGGTACGACGTGAAGAACGGGATCACGACGAGGCCGAGCAGCAGCGTCTTGAAGCGCCCGCCCCGGAACGCGATGACGTAGGCGAGCGGGAAGCCGATCAGGATCGTGAGGACCGTGGCCGATCCGGCGTAGAGGAACGCCCGGCCGAACTGCGGGGCGAAGTCGGTGAACGCCGTGGTGTAGTTCCCGAGGTTCCAGTCGAACGTGAAGTCGACCGCGAAGCGGCTCGGTCGGGTCGACAGCGACGAGCGCAGCAGCGTGATCAGCGGCGCGAGGTAGAACAGCGCCAGCCACAGCATGCCGGGTTTGAGCAGGCCGTACGGGGCGATGCGACGCTTCGACTCGGGGCTGCCGGCGACTGCGGTCCAGATCACGGCGACCACCGCCGCGAGGACGAGCGCGAGTGCGAGCGGCACGAGCGGCCCGCTGATCCATCGGGCGCCGACCGCCGCGAGCAGCAGACCCGCGCCGAGGAGGGCGGCCAGCCCGAGCAGCTCGGACCGGCCGCCGTCCGCGCGGTGCGGTGACCCCTCGACGGCGGTGGTCACGGGTGATGGCCCGTGTCAGGCGCCGATGATGCGGGAGAACGCGGCGTCGTACTCCTCCTCGACATCGTCGGACAGCGAGGCGAACGACTGCGTCATGGCGACCGTCTCGTCGTCGGGGAACACCAGCGGGTTCTCGGCGAGCTCCGGGTCGATGTCCATCAGCGCCTCGCGGACGCCTTGGACCGGCGACACGTAGCCCACCCACGCCGTGATCTGGGCCGCCTGCTCGGGGTCGTAGACGAAGTCCATCCACTTCGCCGCGGCATCGCGGTTCACGGCACCCGCGGGCATGATCATCGTGTCGGCCCAGCTCGTGCCGCCCGACTCGGGGAACGCGAACCGGACCGCCGGGTTGTCCATCGCCAACTGGGCGACGTCCCCCGACCAACCGATGCACGCCGCGAAGTTCCCGTTGGTGAGGTCGTCGAAGTAGTCGTTGCCGTGGAAGCGCCGGATCTGACCGGCGTCCTTGGCGGCCTCGAGCCGCTCGAACGCCGGCGCGGCATCGTCGAAGCTCTCCAGGTTCTCGATGTCGATCCCGAGGCTCATCGCGATCAGCCCGATGGTGTCGCGCATCTCGGTGTTGATCCCGATCTGGCCGGCGAACTCGGGGTCGAACAGGTCGTCGATGCTGGTGAGCTCGCGGCCGGTGATGTCGATGTTGTAGGCGATCCCGGCGAAGCCGGCCTGCCACGGCAGCGAGTACTCCCCGGTGGGATCCCACGTCGGGTTGCGCAGCCCTTCGACGAGGTTGGCGGCGTTGGGCACCTGGTCGAGCGGCAAGGGGTCGCACCAGCCGAGGTTGATGAGCCGCCCGGCCATCCAGCCGGTGGGGGCGATGATGTCGGGGTCGATGCGCTCGCCGCGGCCGAGCACGGGCTGGATGCGGGCGAAGTATTCGTTGTTCGAGTTGATCGCCTCCGAGTACCGCATCTGGATGCCGGTCGCCTCGACGAAGCGATCGACGGTGCCGACCTCGCCGTCCTCGGTGGGGTCGATGTAGGCGGTCCAGTTCTCGAAGAACAGCTCGTCGCCGCCGCCGTTGGCGGGCGCGTCGGTGGTCGCCGGGTCGGTCCCGGGCGGCGCGGTCGTGGCGGCGGTCCCGTTGCCGTCGTCGCCGCCGCACGCTGCGAGCAGCGCCGGGAGTGACAGGCCGGTGGCACCGAGCGCACCGGCTCGGGCGAGCAGTTGGCGGCGGGTCAGCGGGCCGCGGCCGATCGGCCGGCCGCGGCCGCGGCCGGGATTGTTCCGTGGTGCAGACATCAGGGTGTGCCTTTCTCTCGGACCGGGTGTTCACGGAACCCGGTGGAACGGGGACGGCGGGGGCGGCCGGTCACAGGGCGGCCTCCACCTGGTCGACGTCGGTGGTGCTGGCGCCCGGACGGGGCGGCCGGCCCGCCAGCAGGTACGCGGCACCGGGTTGCCAGGTGACCGCGACGGGGTCTCCGGGGCGGAGGAAGGGCAGGTCGGCGTCGGTGCCGACGTTGGCGATCACGTCGGTGCCGTCGGCGAGCCGTAGGGAGAGTCGGGCCGACGCGCCCTGGAACACGAGGTCGTCGACCGTCCCGCTCACGCTGCGGCCGGGCGCAGCGCCGCCGGGTTCCACCGCCCGGTCGGCACCGGTGCCCGGGGCGGGGATCACCCGCAGGCGTTCGGGGCGCAACATCACCGACACCGGCGAGCCGTCCGCGTGGGAGCCGACGCCAGCGGACGTGTTGCTGCCGACGGCCCGCACCGTGTCCCCGGATTCCAGCCGCACGATCAACTCGTCGCCGTCGCGCCCCGCCAGCGCCCCGGGGAGCAGGTTGGCGGTCCCGATGAAGCTGGCGACGAACAGCGTGGCGGGTCGGTGGTAGATGTCCTCGGGGGTGCCGATCTGCTCGACGCGTCCCTCGTTCATCACGGCGATGCGATCGCTCATCGTCAGCGCCTCACCCTGGTCGTGGGTCACGAACACGAACGTGATGCCGACCTCGCGTTGGATGCGCTTGAGCTCGAACTGCATCGCTTCTCGGAGCTTGAGGTCGAGAGCCGCCAGGGGCTCGTCGAGGAGCAGGGCGCTGGGGTAGTTCACGAGTGCCCGGGCGAGGGCCACCCGCTGCTGTTGCCCGCCCGAGAGCTGGTTCGGTCGTCGGTGGGCGAAATCGGACAGGCGCACGACCTCGAGCATGTCGGTCACGCGCTCGACGTACTCGGCCTTCGGGACCTTCTTGCTCCTGGGCCCGAACGCGACGTTCTCGGCCACGGTCATGTGGGGGAACAGGGCGTACTGCTGGAACACCGTGTTGACGTTGCGCTTGTACGGCGGGGTACGACTGACGTCGACCCCCTCGAGGAGCACCCGGCCGCCGCTGGGCTGCTCGAACCCGGCGATCATCTTCAGGGTCGTGGTCTTGCCGCAACCACTGGGGCCGAGCATGGCGAAGAACTCGCCGCGCTCGATGGTGAAGTCGGCGCGGTCGACGGCGGTGAACGACCCGAAGCGCTTGCTGACCCCGTCCAGCACGACGACGTCGTCGGTGCCGGTGTCGCTGCCGGTGCCCGTGCCGGTGTCGGTGCGCGCCGGGTCGGGACTCGTCGTCGGTCGTGGGTCGGTTCGGTACGGTGCTGCCGGGTCCTGGGTGTCCACGCGAGTCTCGAGTTGTCCTCCCGGTGAGGTTCGAAACGTTGTCAGATCGGTGTCCGGCCCGCAAGCACCCGATCGGCGGGCTCGGGTGCGGCTGCCGGGGGGCGAAAACATCCCCTGAACACCGACGGTCGTGATCGGTGCCGGGGGTCAATACGCTGTAGACCGAGATCGTGAACCAGTTCCCGCCGCCGCCTCCCGGTGCCCGCCCGGCTCCGCCGATCACCGCCGCTCCGGCGCGTCGTCGTCGGCGATCGACGATCGCGATCCTCGTCCTCGTCGGCGTGATCGCCTGGACGGCGGGCCTCGTCGGCGTCCTCGTCGGCATCCAGATCGACCGGGGCGATTCCCCGCCGCCGCGCATCGCCTCCGAGCGGCCGCTCGACGTCGCCGCACCGCGCGACGACCGCTTGCCGTCGATCGACGTCTACGACATCGCGGCCGAGATCGGGCCGTCGGTCGTGACGATCAGCGCCGACGTCGAGTCCGGCCCCCGACGGGGCGGCTCGGTCGGCACCGGCATCATCATCACCGACGACGGCGAGATCGTCACCAACGCCCATGTGGTCGAGGACGCCTCGGCGATCCGCGTCCGGTTGGCGGGCGAGACCGAGCCCCGGCCGGCGACGCTGATCGGCGCCGACCCGAGCAACGACCTCGCCCTG
Source organism: Ilumatobacteraceae bacterium (assembly GCA_007122945.1). GTDB lineage: Bacteria > Actinomycetota > Acidimicrobiia > Acidimicrobiales > Ilumatobacteraceae > SKSP01. The sequence goes on from SKSP01000278.1 coordinate 5,740, forward strand.
TTGCGCATCTCGGGCGAGGGGTACCCGGCGGTCACGTTCGCCGACCCCGACTCCATCCGCATCGGCGACGAGGTCGTCGCGATCGGGTTCGCCCTCGATCTCGACGGCGCTCCGTCGGTGACCCGGGGGATCGTGTCGGCGCAGGGCCGGACGATCAGCACCCGCAACGGCGCCCTCGACGGTCTGCTGCAGACCGATGCCGCGATCTCGTCGGGGAACTCCGGCGGCCCGCTGGTCAACTCGCTCGGTGAGGTCGTGGGCATCAACACCGCCGTGGCCCGCGGCAGCGCGACCACGGCTGCCAGCAACATCAGCTTCGCCATCTCGAGCGGCACCGCGCTGCCGGTGATCGAGCGACTGCGCGAGCACGACGGCGAGACCGAGCGGGCCCGGGGCTTCCTGGGCGTCGGTCTCGAGGACCGCACCGACGGCGGTCAGGGCACGCTGGTCACCGAGGTGCAGCCGGGGAGCCCCGCCGCGGCGGCGGGCGTCGAGGTCGGCGACGTGGTGGTCGCCATCGACGACGACGAGATCACCGGCACGCTCGGACTCGTGGCCACGATCCGAGAGCGCGACCCGGGCGAGGAGATCTCCGTGACCGTCGTGCGCGACGGCGAACGCATCGAGCTCACCGCGACCCTCGACGTCCGCCCCGACTCCTGATCCTCAGCCGCCCCGGCCCGCCCCCCGCCGCCGTCCCGCCACCCACCACCCAGCACCCACCACCACCCACCACCACCCGCTGACC
>SKSP01000136.1 GCA_007122945.1 Ilumatobacteraceae bacterium
CGGGTGCCGCGTGGTCGGGCGGTGGGGGACGGGTCAGGTGTCGCGGTGCGTGTCGGGGTTCGTGGGCGGGTGCGTGGGTGGGTTCGTGGGTGGGTGCGTGGGTGGGTACGTGTCGGGGGTGGTGAGGGGGGAGTCGGCCCAGGTCTCGAGGGCACGGACGGCGCACTCCACGATCGAGGGCGTCGCGTCGATCACCCGCTGCACGGGGCCGATCGTGCACAGCACGGCGGGCATCCGGGTCTCGCGCAGCACGGGCAGACGCATCCCGTGCACCCCCACGTCGATGCCGCCACCCGCGAGATCGCGGCGGAGCGCCTCGGCGAGCGAACGACCGCCCACCGACTCGAACGTCGGCACGGCGTAGTAGCAGACGGTGGAGGTGGGCTCGGCCCGGGCCTCGAACCCGACGTACACCGTCGCGGCGAACCGGTTCGCCGTCGCCGCCTGGGCGGACGCGTCGGGTTCGTCGGTCGGCGCGACCGTCGCGCTGCGCTGACGCAGCGCTCGCGCGAGCTGGCGTGTCAGCGCGCTGAGGCCCCCGAACTGGCCGATCACGATCCGGAGGTCGCCGAGGGTGCGGCGTGCCGACGTGAGCGACTCCAGTTCGCGCAGCGTCGCGACGCCCGGACCGGACCCGCTCTGACGGGTGAGCATGTCGAGCGCTCGGACGGTGTCGGGACCGCACACGCTGTCGGCCGGGAGCCCGCAGTTGCGTTGGAAATCGGTGAGTGCGTGAACGGTGGCCGGGCCCAGGATCCCGTCGACGCGGCCGCAGTCGAAACCGAGCCGGGCGAGCGCGCCCTGAAGCTCACTCACGTCGTCGCCGCGCATGTTGGGCGCCGACAGGTGGAGCAACCGGTCGCCCAGTCGCCAGGACGCCTCGACGAGCGCGAGCCACGTGGCGGTGTCGCAGCTGCCGGTCGCCCGGAGCCCACGGGCGGCCTGGAAGTCCTCGACGGCGCGCACGGTCGTGTCGCCGTACTGGCCGACCTCGGTGCCACCCACCACGAAGCCGGCGGCGCTCAGTCGGCGCTGGAGGTCGCGGACCGCCTCGCCGCGCTGCCCCGGCGTCAGCGGGAACCGGGGAGGAATTCGTCGAGCTCCTCGAGGAGGTGGTTCTTCCCCTTGGCCCCGACCAGGCGCTTCTGCACCTCGCCGTCGTTGAAGACCAGCAGTGTCGGGATGCTCATCACGTTGAACCGCATCGCGATGTCGGGGTTGTCGTCCACGTTGAGCTTGGCGATCGTCGCCTGGTCGGCGAGCTCACCGGCGAGCTCCTCGAGGATCGGCGCGATGGCCTTGCACGGACCACACCACTCGGCCCAGAAATCGACGACGACCGGGCCGTCGGCGGCCGCGACGGTCTCGTCGAAGGTGGCGGTGGACAGGTTGACGATGCCAGTGGCCATGGTGGGAGGCGTCCTCTCGTGGGGTGCGGCAAGTGTACCGAGGGGAGAACCCGTCGCCGCCGTGCGCTATTCCTGTCCGGCGTCTCGATGCACCCGTGCCGTGGCGGGCGGACGCGTCGCGGTCAGCCGCTCGCGCCCGCCGGCGCGGCGGCATGCACGTTCGCCTCGAGCCAGCGCTCGGCGTCGATCGCCGCCATGCAGCCCGACCCGGCCGCGGTGATCGCCTGGCGGTAGACGTGGTCCTGGACGTCGCCGCAGGCGAAGACGCCGTCGATGTTGGTGGCCGTCGAGCCGGAACGCGTCTCCAGGTAACCGTTCTCGTCCATGTCGAGGACACCCTGGAACAGGTCGGTGTTCGGCTTGTGGCCGATCGCGACGAACAGACCGGTGACCGGGAGCGGCGACCGTTCGCCCGTCTCGACGTGCTCGACGACGACGCCCTCGAGCTTCTCGGTGCCCTCGAGCTCGACCACCGTGTGGTTCCAGAGGAACTCGATCTTCGGGTTGGCGAAGGCCCGGTCCTGCATGATCTTGGAGGCCCGCAGCTCGTCGCGGCGGTGGACGATCGTCACCTTGTCGGCGAACTTGGTGAGGAACGTGGCTTCCTCGATGGCCGAGTCGCCGCCGCCGATGACCGCGATGTGGTGACCGCGGAAGAAGAACCCGTCGCAGGTGGCGCACGACGAGACCCCGTGCCCCGTGAGGCGCTGCTCGTTCTCGATGCCGAGCCAGAGCGACCGGGCACCCGTGCTGACGATGATCGTCTCGGCGCGGTACTCACGCTCACGCACCCACACCCGGAACGGTCGCGTGGAGAAGTCGACCGCGGTGACCTTGTCGGTGACGAACTCGGTGCCGAAGCGCTCGGCCTGGGCCCGGAAGTTGAGCATCAGCTCCGGACCCATGATCCCGTCGGGGAAGCCCGGATAGTTCTCGACGTCGGTCGTCAGCATCAACTGTCCACCGGGTTGGTCGCTGGTCGATGACGGTTCGCCTTCGAACATCAACGGTTCGAGGTTCGCCCGAGCGGCGTAGATCGCGGCAGTCAGGCCGGCCGGTCCGGATCCGATGATGATGACGTTGCGGACGTCGTCGTCCGACGGCGTTGACATGGGGTCGCTCCTCGTTGAGGGTGGATCGGGGTGGGCGGTCGGGGGTGAGCGGTCAGGCGTCGCTCGCGCGGCGCTTCGACATCATCAACCCACCGAGGACGCAGAGGATTCCCCCGAGGATCAGGTAGCTGAGGTAGACGGCGCGCGGCCACTCGACGGCGAGCTCGAGCAGGGACTGCAGCCCGCGGGTGAGCGCCACGAGGAACAGGACGAGCGCGAACAGTCCGACGATCGCGGCGAACAGCCCGAACACGAGTGCCCGAGCCACCAGCACGATGTTGTCGGTCGTCTTGTCGCGGACCGTGCCGACGACGCGCTCGACCGTTCCGGCGAGCTCGCGGGCCCAGTCGGGGTCGGTGAAGGGGTTGCCGGCCATGCGGGGCACCCTAGCCGCGACGCGACATCAGTCGCCCGTGAGGGCGGCCTCGACGAGCACGGTGCACTCCGTCGGGTCGACCCCACGGGCGACCGAGCCGCCCGGGTCCGGGCCGATCAGGATCGGGAGACCGAGATACTCACCGGTGCCGACGACCGGCGTCAGCGTGTCGGCGCAGGGCCCGGCGGGGTCGTGGCGCGCCGACGGATCGTCGAGCAGCTCGCGCACGGTGGCCGCGAGGTCGAACTCGTCGACCGGACCGACGTGGACGACGGCGTCGTCGGCGTCGTCGTCGGACATCGCTCCGTCGACCGGCTCGTCGAACACTTCGTCGACCGGCTCGTCGGCGCCGGTGTCCTCCGGGAACGCCTCCTCCGGTGCCTCCGCCGTCGCTGACCGTTCGGCCTCGGGTACGTCGTCGGCGTCCATCGCGAACAGCTCGCTCGCCGTGTCGTCCGAGGGGTCGTCCGGGGGGGCATCGGCGGCGGGTGCGACGTCGGCCACCGGGGCGTCGTCGGCGCCGCGCCCGCTCATCACGACGACGGAGCCGAGCACGGCGATCGCGAGGCAGGCCGCCGCCACGGCGAGCACCCGCTGGGGAGTGAACCGCCGGCGGAACGGGACGACCCGGCCGTCGGTCGTTTCGTCGGTCGTTTCGTCGGTCGTGCCGGCGGTCGTGCCGGCGGTCGTTCCGGCCGCGGCGAGGGCGGCGGCGAGTGCCCGCTCACGGGTGGCCTCGCTCGGCGGCTCGACCCGGCCGATCGACGCGCGGACGCGGCGGAGACGGTCGACGTCGGCCATCGCCGCGGGGTCGCTCTCGACCCGAGTGCGCTCGTCGGCGGTCACCCGGTCGTCGAGGTACGCGCTGAGGAGCTCCAGTCGGTCGTCGCCGGTGTGGTTCTCGGTGTCGTCGTTCATGTCGCGTCCGTTGGACGTTCTCGGGGGTGCTGCTGGTTCCCGGCACCCGACAGACGGTCGGCGAGCCGACCGCGACCTCGGGCGATCCGCGACTTCACGGTCCCGATCGGCACGCCCAGCACCTCGGCGATCTCGTCGTAGTCGAGATCGGCGACGTCGCGCAGGACGACCGCGACGCGGTGGTCCTCGGCGAGCTCGGCGAGCGCCTCGTCGATCGCGATCGCGTCGACCACCCCCTCCACCCGGCGCTGGGCGAGCGGGTCGACGTGATCGTGTTCGACGGACGGTTCGCCGCCGGGGTGGGCGTGGTGGAGCTGCGGACGGCGTCCGCGTCGGCGCAGCTCGTCGAGCGCGGTGTTCGTGGCGATCCGGTACGCCCAGGTCGAGAACGCCGAGCGACCGTCGAAGTTCGGGAGCCCGCGAACGATCCGGATCATCGCCTCTTGCGCGGCGTCGTCGGCGTCGCGTGTCGTGCCGGCGATCCGGCGACAGACCGCGTGCACGCGGTCGTAGTGCTGTCGCAGCAAGCGGTCCAGTGCATCACGGTCGCCCGCCCTGGCGGCCTCGAGCAACGTGCGGTCGTCGGCGTCGATGCGCGCAGCGTACCGGCGTGCGCTCGGCGCGACCGGGACGCTCGCGCCGACCTCAGGGCGAGAAGGTGAGGTTGCCGAGGCGACCGCGGAACGGGTTCTGTGAGCTGCAGGCGTCGTCGGGACCGAGCTCGCGCAACCACACGAGGGCGTGGCGCGTGCCGTCGGGCAGCGGTGCTTCGATCCGTCCGGGCCGCTCGTCGAAGGCGGTGCCCACCAGCGAGGGCCCCCAGGCGTCGGGATCGTCCGGTGGCGTGAGGGTGTCGACCGCGTAGACCTCGAGCTGGTACGGCGCGTTCAGGACGTCGACACCCAGCACGCCGGCGGCCGCCTTGTTCAACGACACGATCAGGCCGACCCCCCGCTTGCCGCCCATGAACTGCGAGGAGTAGCACAGCGTCGGCCATCCGCTGTCGGGGTTCGCGCCGGCGAGCGCGAGCGGCGCGAGCTCGTCGTTCTCGCCCGCGGAGTCACCGTCGGGGTCCCACGCGACGATCGTGTCGATCTGCGCCGGCCCGGCCGGTTCCGGTGGAGCGGGCGACGGTTGCCCGGTCGCGGCCTCCGGATCGGCGTCACCGGAGCCCGGGGCGTCGCCGGTGGAGGTGTCCTCGGTGGCCGCGCCGCCGGGGAGGTCGTCGGCGTCGCCCGTGCCGAGCGCCAGCCAGAGGGCGACCACCACCACTCCGGCGATCGCCAGCAGCACGAGCACCATGACCAGCGACGGCATGAGGTGCTGTTGCAGGCCGCGTGCCGGCTTCCCGCGGATCGTACCCGCCCGTGGCGTGCGATCGGGTGGCGTGGGCGCGTTCGGCGCGCCGTCGGTCCCGGGCCCTGCCGACGAACGGGTCGCGGGGACGGTCGAGTGGTCGACGCGTGCCGGCTCGGTGGCGGCTCGCGAGTCGGTGTCGGTGCTCGGCGCGGGCGTCACGGCGACGTTCGCGGTCGGTTCGCCGGGGATCGTCGGTCGGCTCGGGCCGGTCGGGGTGGCACCCCGGATGAACGACGATCGGCGCGGTGGTTCCGCCGGGGTCTTGTCGATGTGGGGTGCCGAGGTGTCGACCCGGAGCAGTGCGTTGCGGAGCTCGTGCCCGGATGCGGGCCGGTGGGCCGGGTTGCGGGCGAGGGTGCGGTGGATGAGGTCGACCAACCCGGGCGGCAGCGTCGGCCGCAGCCGCGTCAGGTCGGTCGGGTCGCGCTGCAGCCGGGCGAGGGCCGTGTCGGCGTCGCTCTCCCCGAGGAACGGGACCCGTCCGGCGAGGCATTCGTACAGCACGAGGCCGAGGGAGTACAGATCGGCGCGTCCGTCGAGCTTCTTGCCGCGCACCTGTTCGGGGGACAGGTACTTGGCGGTGCCCATCATGACGTTGTCGCTCGTCAGGTCGTCGCTGCCCGGGTCGAGTCCCTTGGCGATCCCGAAATCGGTGAGCAGCACGCGTCCGTCGGAGGTGACCAGGATGTTGCCGGGCTTGACGTCGCGGTGGACGAAGCCGGCGCGGTGCGCCTCGTCGAGCGCGGCGGCGATCGCTGCACCGATGTGGATCGTCAGCTCGGGGCCGAGGCGCTTCTGACCGTCGAGCAGTTGCCGCAGGCTCTTGCCGTCCACGAGCTGCATCACCACGGCCTGGCGTCCGTCGTGCTCGAACACGTCGTGGACGGCGACGATGTTGGGGTGGTTCAGCCGGGCGACGGCGATCGCCTCGCGCCGGAACCGCTCGGCCACGACCGGGTCCGACGCGAGCGCGGGCCGGAGCCACTTGAGGGCGACCCGGCGGTCGAGCTGTTCGTCGGTCGCCACCCAGACCTCGGCCATCCCGCCCTGGCCGATGCGACGTTCGAGGCGGTACCGCTCCGCCAGCACGGTCGCGCCGTCGTCGGGGTCGTCGTGGGGCGCGCCGACGCCCGGCGTGTGGCCGTGGGGTGGTGTTCGCGTACGCACGCCGGGCCAGCTGCTCGAGGGCGCGTCGATGTCGTCACCCCGTCGCGACGGGGCGGGGGTCGACGGGGGTGGCGACGAAGGCATGACCGTGCGCTCACGCTAGTGGTGGCCGGCGCGCCACCACC
>SKSP01000272.1 GCA_007122945.1 Ilumatobacteraceae bacterium
CGTTGGACTTGCCGCTGCCGTTCGGGCCGACCACGACGGTCACGCCCGGCTCGAGCGCCAGGGTGGTCGACTCGGCGAACGACTTGAAGCCCTTCAGGGTGAGACTCTTCAGGAACACGGTTCCCGCGACGCTAGTGCGCGGGCGCTCGGGAGCACCGCTTCTCGCGTCAGCGCTGGCAGCGCGGGCAGTAGTGCGTGGAGCGCTGGGCGATGACGATCCGGCGGACCCAGCCCACCCCACAGGTCGTGCACCGCTCGCCCGTCCGGCCGTACACGCGATGAGCGTCCTGGTAGCTGCCGGCGCCGCCGAACAGGTCGACGTACTGGGCGTCGCGCAGCGACGAGCCCCCGGCGTCGATCGCCGCCGCGAGCACCTCGACGATCGCCGTGTGGAGGCGCGCCTCAGCGGGCGGGTTCAACGTGTCGGACGTCCGGTCCGGCCGGAGCCGGGCCGCGTGCAGGATCTCGTCGGCGTAGATGTTGCCGATGCCGGCGATCAGGTGCTGGTCGAGCAACAGGGCCTTGAGCTGCCGCGACCGGGGCCGCACCAGCTCCCGCAGCTCGCGTCGGGTGAACGGGTCGGCCACCGGGTCGATGCCGAGTCGGGCGAGCTCGGGGACCTCGACCGCGACGTGGTCCGGGTCGAACACGACCATCTCGCCGAACGTGCGCGGATCGACGAACCACAGCTCGACCGGTCCGTCGCCGAGTACGCCGTGGACGGCCGCACCGGGCGGCCGGGCCGACAGGTGGGCGACGACGTGGGTGTGCGGCGGCCGGGTCGAGCCCGGGCGGGCGACGAGCAGCTGACCGCTCATCCGGAGGTGCACCATCAGCTCGTCACCGCTGTCCAGCGGGCACCGGATGTACTTGCCACGTCGTTCGGCGGCGAGCACGGTCGTGCCGGTGAGTCCGTCGACGAGCGCCGCCCGGGAGGTCCTCCGCACGACGCGCTCGCGGCCCACCTCCACGTGCTCGACCCGGCGCCCGACGGCGAACCGCTCGAGCCCTCGGCGGACGGTCTCGACCTCGGGGAGCTCGGGCACGGCTCAGTCGGCGGGATCGGCCGGCGGGGGGACCGGTCCGGCACGGTCGGCCTCGGCGTCGAGCGTCCGCCATGCCGCCGCGGCGGCCGCCTGCTCGGCCGTCTTCTTCGACCTGCCGTCGCCCTCGCCGCACCGCCGCCCGTCGACGAGCGCGTGCGCGCGGAAGCGCTTGGCGTGATCGGGCCCCTCCGACGTGACGTGGTACTCGGGGGCACCGAGGCCGAGCCGGACCGCCAGCTCCTGCAGCCGCGACTTGTGGTCGAGTTGATCGAGCGTGTCCACGGCGTCCAGCAGACGCGGGCCGACGAACCGTTCCACCAGGTCGTACGCGGCACGCGGGCCGCCGTCGACGTACACCGCACCGAGCACCGCCTCGAAGGCGTCCGACAGGATCGACGGCTTCTCGCGCCCGCCGGCGGCGTCCTCGCCCTTGCCGAGCAGCACGTGGGCACCGATGTCGAGCTCGGCGGCGACCTCGGCGAGCGCGTTGGCGTTGACGACGCTCTTGCGGAGGTCGGTCAGCGCCCCTTCGGGCAGGTCGGCGAACCGGTGGTACACCAGATCGGCCACCACCCAACCGAGCACGGCGTCGCCGAGGAACTCGAGCCGCTCGTTGCTCTCCGCGCCCGGCGTCTCGGCGACCCACGAGCGGTGCGCCATCGCCCGACGCAGGACCGCCGGGTCGGCGAAGCGGTGACCGACTCGATCGGCCAGCGGCGTCGGGTCCGGGGCGGGCGCCGTGGCGCGGCGACGCGCGGCCGACGACGACATCGTGGACGCCTCGTCGGCGGCCCTCAGGCCCCGCGGGTACGTTCGTGGACGTAGTCGACCGCGTCGCGCACGGTCTTCAGGTCCTCCAGGTCCTCGTCCTCGATGCGGAACCCGACGGTGCGGTCGGCGAGCTCCTCCTCGAGCGCCTCGACGAGCTCGATCAGGGCGAGCGAGTCGGCGTCGAGGTCGTCGACGAACGACTGGCCCTCGGAGATCGAGGACGGCTCGATCTCGAGGATGTCGGCGAGCCGGTCGCGGACGATCTCGAAGATCTCGTCACGACCCAGCGGGCCCTGTTCCACATGCGTCTCGGCAGGCACGGTCGCCGAGTGTACCCACCCGGTGCCGACGCGAGGAACTGCGGCTCGGAGCGCCCCCCGACGGTTGCGGGAGACGGATCCGACGTCAGGTGCCGGCCGCGATGGCGGCACGGATCTCGCCGACCATGTCGGCCTCGACCATCTCGCGGGCGACCTGGATGCCGTTCAACATCGCCCGCTCCGACGACGAGCCGTGCGAGATGATGCACACGCCGTCGACACCGAGCAGGATCGCCCCGCCGTAGGTCTCCGGATCGAGCGTCTCGTACAGGGGGAGCAGCGCCGGCATGAGGGCGTCGGCGTGCTCCTCGTAGCTCGGATCGGAGGCGAACGCGTCGAGCAACGCCCGCACGACGGTCTTCATCGCCCCTTCGAGCGTCTTCAGCACGACGTTGCCGGTGAAACCGTCCGTCACGACCACGTCCGCGGTGTCGGTCATGATGTCGCGACCCTCGACGTTGCCGATGAACTCGATGCCGGAGGCCGTCACGAGCAGTTCGTACGCCTCCTTGCGGAGCGAGTCGCCCTTGCCGGGCTCCTCACCGATCGACAACAGGCCGACCCGCGGCGTGGTGATGTCGAAGCGGTGGCGGGCGTACACCGTGCCCATCTGGGCGAACTGCACGAGCCAGTCGGCTTGCACCTCGGCGTTCGCGCCGGCGTCGAGCAGCACGGTCGGGCCGGCGCCGGGGACCGGGATCGGCGTGGCGATGGCGGGACGGCTGACACCCTTGATGCGACCCATCCGGAGCAGCGCCGAGGCCATGGTGGCCCCGGTGTTGCCGGCCGAGATCATCGCGCTCGCCCGGTCGTCGCGGACCGCCTCGGCGGCCCGGACGAGGGTCGAGTCCTTCTTGCGGCGGACGCCCTGGGCGGCGTCGTCGTCCATCGCGATGACCTCGCTCGCGGCGATCACCTCGAGCGGGCCGACATCGACCCGGTCGGCCAGGTCGGCGGGGCCGACGAGCACGACGGGCACGCCGGCGTCGTGGGCGGCCCGGGCGCCGGCGACGATCGTGCCGGGCGCGTGGTCGCCGCCCATGGCGTCGACCGCGACGGGGAGCATCAGCGGCCGCTGGCGATCAACCGACGTCGACGGCGACGCGGTTCTTGTACCAGCCGCACTGCGGGCAGACCGTGTGCGGGGTCTTCGCGGCGCCACAGCGCGGGCACACGCTTCGCGCAGGGGTGCGCAGCTTCCACGCGCTCGCCCGACGGCTGCGGGTCTTCGACTTCGATGTCTTCTTCTTCGGAACGGCCACCGCTCGTACTCCTCGTGTGGGGTCACCCGGCGTCGGACACGGGCCGCCCCACGATATCGGCCCGCTCGGCGAACCGGAACGTGTCCGCCGTCGCGCGGACCCGTCAGCCGTCGCCGGGGTCGGGCACGTCCAGGTCGTCGAGGGCGGCCCAACGCTCGTCGCGGACCGTCGTGTCGCATCCGCACGGGGCGACGTTGCGGTCGGCGCCGCAGGCCGGGCAGATACCCGCACAGTCGCCTCGGCACAGCGGTGGCGGATCGGCGAGCGCGAGCACGACGGCGTCGCGCACCATCGGGAACAGGTCGAGTGCATCCGGGCCGATCTCGAACGCCTCCTGGTCGACGACCTCCTCCTGGTACAGCTCGTCGATCCGCATCACCTGGTGTCGGTCGACGGCGACGAGGCAGCGCCGGCACTCGTCACCCCACCGCACGGCGACGTCGCCGGTGACGACGATGCCGTCGACGGTCGAGGTCGCGACCAGCTCGATCGCGATCGGCGCGCCGATCCGATCGTCGACGACCTCGAGCTGCTCGCCCGACAGGGCGACGTCGACGGTCCGCGTGACACCCGGTCGGCGGCGCAGCTCGACGGTGTTGACGCGCAGGGCGCGACGGCCGGCGTCCATGCCCCGACCTCCTCAGCGGTCCTGGTCGAAGAAGCCCTTGGTCAGATCGTCGTCCTCGTCGATCTCCGGGGCGTGCACGACGTTGCCGATCGAGAGCTTCTGGCGGCCGGCGGCGACGGTCTTCTGGAGCCGGTCGAGCAGGATCTCGAAGCTGCCGAGACGTTGGTCGAGGAAGTCCTCGGTCTCGAGCTTGAGCCGGGTGGAGTCGTTCTGGGCGGTGTCCATCACCTGCCGGGCGCGCTGCTCGGCGGCGCGGACCACCTCGGTGCGCTGCACCATCCGCTCGGCCTGGACGCGAGCGGCCTCGAGCAGCTCGTCGGCCTCGCGCCGGGTCTTGGAGACGAACTCCTGACGCTCCTTGATCATCCAGCGCGCCTCACGCAGCTCGGCGGGCAACCGGTGCAGGGCCTCCTCGAGCAGCTCGATGATCTCGTCGCGGTCGATCCGGGGCGACGACGACAGCGGCATGGTCGGCGCGGTCGCGATGATGTCGACGGCGCGCCGCAGCAGCGTCTCGGCATCGCCGACGTACCCGCCCGGGGTCCCGGGGTCGGGGTAGTCCTCGTCGATCTCGTAGTCGTCGTCGTAGTTGCTCATGCGTCCTTCTCGCTGCTGCGGACCGGCCCGAATCTATCGGCGAGCGCGGCCGCCACCGGTGCGGTCACGAGGTGATCGATCCGACCGCCGTGGGCGGCGATCTCGCGCACGAACCGACTGCTGATGTGCCCCAGCTCGGGCGCGCACGGCACGTACACGGTGCGGATGCCGGTCACCTGGTGGTTGTTGTGCGCCATCTGTTGCTCGATCTCGAAGTCACCTGCGGTGCGCAGGCCCTTGACGATGAAGTCGGCGCCGGCCCGCTCGGCGGCCTGCACGGCGAGTCCCTCGTGCAACTCGACGACCACCTCGCCCGGGCGCCCGGCGCGATCGCCGAGGCTGGCGCGGATGAGCTCGACCCGCTCGTCGGGGGTGAACGACCCGGACGGCTTCGACGGGTTGTGCATGACGGCGACCACCACCCGTCCGAACAGCTCGGCGGCCTGCTCGACGACGTCCAGGTGCCCGAGGTGCACGGGGTCGAAGCTTCCCGGGATCAACACGGTGGCCATGGTCGGTCCACGGTAGTGCGGCCGACCGGGCCGCCCGCGTGACCCGGCGACCACCTTCGGCCCCGACGCGTCAGACCGGGTCGGGTCGCTCGAGGAACGTGACCCACGTACGGCCGTACCGCTTCTCGCGCACGACCTCCCATCCCGGGGGCGCGGTGACCGGACGGGCGGCCTCGGCGACGACGAACGGGGCCCGCACCCGGTCGAGGAATCCGGCCCAGAACGCCTCGTCGGTCTCGTAGGGCGGGTCGGCGAACACGATGTCGACGTCGAGCGACCCGGCGTGGGCGTTGGCATCGCCGGGGACGACCGTCGACCGATCGTCGACGCCGAGCTCCGCGAGGTTTCCCCGTAGGACGGCGACGGCGGTGCGGTCGCGCTCGACGAACGTGCAGTGGTGGGCGCCCCGGGAGAGCGCCTCGATGCCGAGCGCACCGCTCCCGGCGAACAGATCGGCGACGCGGGCGTCGACGACGAGGCCGAGGCTGCCGAGCGCGTTGAAGGTGGCCTCCCGGACCTTGTCGGTGGTCGGTCGGGTCGAGCCGCCGGGCGGCGCCTCGATCCGTCGGCCCCGAAGTTCTCCCGCCACGACGCGCACGTCCTCACCCTACGGCGGGCAGACTGGGAGCATGCTCGAACCCGACACCGTGATCACCTGCATCGACTGTGGCGGGCGGGCCCACCTGCTCACCCCACCGCCCGAGGACGGCATCTGGGAGGCCGGCGAGATCGTCGCCTACCGCTGCCAGGACTGCAACGACCGCTGGGACCTCGTCCTCGACGACCCCAGCGACCCGTCCCCCTGACGCCCGAACCCCCGAACCCACCGAACCGTCTGTCGGGACCGGCCGGAACCCGCCGATTCCGACAGACGGAACGGATGCTCAGGACGTGATCGCCGGCCTCACGGCTCGTACGTCACGAACGAGAACGGGCACTGCGTCCGTACGCCGGCGTCGTCGTCGTGGAAGATGACGTGCAACGACGCGGACGAGAACGTCGTGGTGGTGATGTCCTGCTCGCACCCGCTCAGTTGCGACTGCACGATCGTGATCATGTTGCTGTTGTGCACCCTGTCCTCGAACACGATGTTGTACTGCCCGAGCGCGGCGTTGTACGTGACGCTCTCCACGTTGAAACCGCTCGTCAAGAAGCCGGCCGCAGTCACCCGCGCCATTGCGATGGGCAGCAGGTTCGTGGGGGCCGGGTCACCCTGTGGACCCTGCGGGCCCTCCGGGCCCTGGGGGCCTTCGGGGCCGGGGACGCCGCTGCCCTCGACGAAGTAGCCCAACACGTCGACCAACAGGTCGGCCGTCGGGC
>SKSP01000386.1 GCA_007122945.1 Ilumatobacteraceae bacterium
CGCCGCTCGACGACGTCGTCCGCGCCGGCGAGCCTCCAGCGCCCGGGGCGGTCGGCTGGATCGACGACCCGGCCGCGCAGGCCCGCCTGCCGCTCCGGTGGGACCGGACCGGCAACCTGGCGCTCGTCGGCGCGCTCGGTTCGGGCACCACGACGACCCTCGCCGCGCTCGCGACGAGCGCGACCGGCCCCGTGGTTCATGTCATCGACGGCCGCGGTGCCCCCGCCCTCGCCGCGCTCGCCGACCTCCCGACGTGCAGCGGGGTCATCGGGGTGGACGACGCCGAGCGCGTGGACCGGTTGCTCGCCCACCTGTGTGACGAGATCGACCGGCGACGACGTACCGACTCGTCCGCCCCGCCGGGAGCGGTGGGCCACACCCTCCTCGTCGACGGGCTCGACGTGCTGCGCCGATCGCTCGACGACCCGGCCCGGGTCGACACCAACGGTGTGTCGCTCGGCGTCGCCCCGTTGCAGCGGGTGCTCGCCGAGGGCCCGTCGGTCGGGGTGGTGGTCGCGGCGGTCGTCCCTCCCGACGGCCCCGGTGCTGCCGCCGTGCTGGCCCGCTTCCAGGAGCGCTGGGTGTTCCACCTCGACGATCCGTCGACGGGGCCACTGGTCGGCATCCCGGCCGCTCGGGTCCCAGCCGACGTGCCCGGGCGGATGGTCGTGGCTTCGAGCGGGCTCGAGGCGCACGTGGCGCACGTGGCACACGTGGCACACGTGGCACACGAGGCGCACGTGGCGCACCCGGTGGTGCCGCCGTCGCCGCCGACGGGGGCCGGCGCCGTGCGGCGGGCCGCGGCGATCGAGGTGTTGCCGTCCGTGATCGACGTCTCCGACGTCGTGATCGACGTCTCCGACGTCGTGGGCGACGAGGTCGCCGGGGCACGCCTCGCGGCCGGGACGACCGGCGTCCCGCTGCCGGTCGGTCGCCGCTACGACGACCTCGGCGTCGCGTGGTTCGAGGTCGTCCCGGGCGACCGGATCGTGATCGCGGGGCCGCGCCGTTCCGGGCGCTCCACGCTGCTGCACGGGCTCGTCGATGCGTGGCGGCGCGCCCACCCGGACGGCGCAGTGACGACGGTGGTCCACGGTGCGCCGATGCCCGGCACGGACCTCCTCGCCGAGGCCGGTGTCGCGCCGGACGGCGGCCCGCGGCTCGTCGTGATCGACGATGCGGATCGCGTCGATGACGCCGACGGGGGGCTGGCGCGGCTGGTCGCCGAACGAGCGGGTACGGCGCCGGTGACGGTGATCGTGGCCGGCCGTGCCGATGCGCTGCGCGCCTACGACCACTGGGCGTCGGGGGCCCGCCGCGACCGTCTCGGGTTCGTGATGACCGGCACGGCCGACACCGACGCCGACGTGCTCGGCGCCGCCCCGCCGCGCCGCTGCCCGCTCCCGCCGCGTCCGGGGCTCGCCTGGATGATCGCCCACGGCGAGTGCACCCTGGTGCAGACGGTCGCCGCGCCGACCTGAGTCGCGAGGCGCCTGGATGTCAGCCGGGGACGAGACGGATCTCGGAGCGAGAGTCCATGTCCACGCAGCCGAAGAACTCCCCGCCGGCGGCCTGGTCGGTGAGGAACGGCCCGGTCGAGCACTGCCACCCGAGGACGTTCGGGCGGTACGGGAACGTGACGTTGGAATCGAGGAACGCCATCCCGACCATGCGCATGAACTCGACGGTCACCTCGGTCGCGATCTCGCAGGTCTGGGCGTCGCCTGACAGCATCATGCGGATGTCGTCGACGAGGAACTCGGCGTCGCCGAGGTCGCCCGGGTCGGGGATCAGCCCGCAGTCGACGCCCGGTGTGAAGTCGGGGTGAGCGAGCGCCTCGAGGAACGACTGGTCGGCGTCGCCCGTCGTCGCGGCCGGCCGGTCGAACGGATCGCCCGTCGCGACGTCGGTGAGGGTGAACATCTCGATCGGCTCCTCGGACGGGGTGACGACGAGCGTGGCGCGCTCGTCGAACGCGTCCCACGACTCGCCCGTGAACACGTCGTCGGCGGCCGGCTCGGATTCGAGCAGCGGGTTGCCGCAGTAGCAGTTCGCCCGGGGTACGCCGCGGTCGTCGACGAGGACGGCCGAGCCGCGCTGGAGCACGCTGTGACGAGGGACGGCCGCCTCGCCGTCGAAGCCGTGGTTCAGCACACGCGTGTCGGCGCCGAGGTTGACCGGTGTGAGCTCGGCGACGAACTCGGGGATCTCGTCGAGCGTGATGTCGTGGACGTCGGCCCATGCGGTGCCGAGGTCGGGGTTCTCCGCGAGGAACTCGACGAGCTGGTCCGGATCGCACGACGAGGTGTCGAGCGTGCCCCCGTACAGCCCGGCCGTCGCGCCGTCGATCTCCAGGTGGGTGTCGCGCTGCACCAGTTCGGCAGTCGGGTCCGGCCGCTCGATCTCGGCCTCGGGGTCGGCGCTCTCGTCCGGGGGTGGCGTGCCGCGCGCGGCGAAGACCTCGAGGGTCTCGTCGGGGTCGGGCGCGACCGGCGTCGTGAACGGGTCCGGTCCGGGTTCCCCGATCGGCTCGAGCAACACGTCGCGGCTGGCGTCCTCCTCGTCGGCGGGGTCGGTCGTGACGGGCTCGGTGGTGGGCGGGTCGGTGGTCGGCGGGTCGGTGGTGGGCGGGTCGGTGGTCGGCGGGTCGGTGGTCGGCGGGTCGGTGGCCGGTGGTTCGTCCTCGTCGTCGGGCGCGATCGTGACGGCGTCGTCGTCCCCGCCGAGGTCGATCACGCCGGCCGCGACGAGCCCGCCGAGCGCGAGCGCAGCGACGACCACGACGCCGACCGCGATCAACGGACCGCGTCGTCGGCCCCCGCCTCCGGCGCCGTCGTCCGCTGCATCCCCGCCCAGCGTCGCGTCGGGCGGTGGAGGTGGTGCGTCCCCCGGGGGTGAGGGCAGGTCGGGGGGTGGCGGCGCACCGGGGGGTGGCGGGGCAGCTTCCCCGGCGGACGGATCGGCGGGCGGTGGCGGAGGGGCCGCGTCGCCCGCGCTGCCCGCGCCGCCCGCGTCGGGTGGCGGCAGCGAACCGTCGTCGGTTCCCGGGCCCTCGTGCTCGTCGGGGCCGTCGGCCATGTCGATCACTCCCGTCGTTCGGATCGGCGGTCGGCTCGACCGGCGACCCTAGCGACGCCCCGGAAACGCGTTCAACGACCTCGCCGGACGAGCGGCGCCGCGGCGGGCGCCGTCAGGTGGCGCCGTCGTCGCCGCGCAGCTCGGGGGGCATCGAGCGCTCGGCGTACTTCGACCAGTTGTCCTGGAGCGCCTGGATGAGCTGGGTGACGAGCAGCGGCGACAGGTTGATCCGCTGTGCGAGCACCCCGCCGGTGGCGTTGCCGTCGGTGTCGAACTCGCATCGCAGGAAATCGATCGTGAACTCGTGCGGTGAGTGGCGTACGGCGGCGGCGTTCGCCCACACCCCGGTGAGCTGGCCCGGTTCGCTCTGGATCTTCATCGTCCCAGCATCCCGTACGCGTGGGTCGGCGTCAGCGTCAGGAGCAGGCGGCGGTCGTCGACCATCGCGCGGCGGTAGTCGTCCCAGTCGTCGTGCTCGCCGGCCACCGTCCGGTAGTACTCCACGAGTTGGTCGACGGTGTCGTCGTCGGGAGCGGCCGCCACGGGCGTGAGCTCGACGTCGGCCTCGATCACGGCGTACGCCCAGAAGTCGTCGGTCGTGACGTGCAGCGAGGCGCGCGGGTCGCGGCGCAGGTTGTTCGTCTTGGCGCGATCGTCGGTGACGGAGATGCGGATCACGTCGTCGTCACCGAGCACGTAGGCGATGTTCGAGAGCTGGGGGCGGCCGTCGCGCTTCAGGGTGACGAGCACACCCTGTCGTCGGTCGCGGATGAAGTCGAGGGCGGCGGAGGTCTCCATCGCACGATCATCCCACGGATCGGATCCTCGCCGGTCGGCGCGGCCGGCCACCCGGTCGGGCTCATCCGAGGAGGTCGAGCACGACCCGCTCCCACAGTTCGGTGGTGAGCCGTAACGACTCGACGTCGATCCGTTCGTCGTGACCGTGGAACCGGCGGGCGAAGTCGGCTGGGTCGAGCGCCGGGCTGAACAGCCCGGCCCCGTACGCGACCGCGCCCATCTCGCGGTAGACCCGGGCGTCGGTGAACCCGACGGTGAACTGCGGGTTGAGTCGGGCGTCGGGGAACGGCACCTCGATCGCCCGGCGGAGCGCGTCCCACAGCGCGGTGTCGGTGCGGCTGATCGAGGCGCGGTCGTCGATCAGCGTGCCGACCTCCACGCGCTCGACGAGCTCGTCGCCGAGCGCGGTGCGCAGGTGCTCGGCCACGTCGTCGCCGTCCTCCCCGGGCAGGGTGCGGATGTCGACGTCGATCTCGACGATGTCGGGGATCACGTTCGTCTTCATCCGACCGCCCGCGCCGGGCGTGAGCATGTTCGGCGAGAACGTCGTGTGCGTGCACGCGTGGAGGTGGGTCGCCAGCGCGGCGCTCGGCATCTCGTCGAGCGCCGCGTCGATCTCGGCCGGGTCGAGGAGCCGCTCCTTCAGCTCGTCGGGAACCCCCATCGCCGCGACCTGATTGCGCCACAGCTCGTGGAACTGCGGGGGTGGGCGGTACTCGGCGAGCCGCTGCACGACGGCGGCCGCGGTGACGAGCGCGTTGTCCATGCGGAACGGCATCGACCCGTGCCCGGGGGTGCCGCGCACGGTGAGGCGTCGCCAGGCGACCCCCTTCTCGGCGACCGACACGCTGATGCGGGGCGCCTCGGCCGACCCGGTGTGCAGCCCGCCGCTCTCGGTCAGCACGTGGTCGGCCCGGATCGCGTCGGGGTGGTGCTCGGCCATCCAGCGGGCGCCGTACGCGCTGCCGGCCTCCTCGTCGGCGACGGCGAAGTAGATCAGGTCGCCGCGCGGCCGGAACCCGCGGTCGGCGAGGTCGCGGAACACGACCGCCATCGACGACGTCAGGTTCAACATGTCGACCGCGCCGCGGCCCCACACCTCGTCGATGCCGTCGGGACAGCGGATCAGCTCGCCGCCGAACGGGTCGTGCGTCCAACCGTCGGGCGACACCGGGACGACGTCGGTGTGGCCCATCAGACACAGCGACGGCGCGGCCGGGTCGCGGCCCGGGAGTCGGGCGACGATCGAGGTGCGGCCGGGCGCGGCGTCGTAGCGCTCGATCTCGACCCCCGGGCCGGCGACGGTGGCCTCGACCACGTCGGCGTTGCGGACCTCCTCGCCGGAGGTGGGCGTGCCGTCGTTGACGCACCGGTTGCGGATCATCGTCCGCAACAGCTCGACGGTGCGCCCCGTCAGATCGCTCACGTCACCGTTCCGTCTGCCGGAACCGACCGGTTCCGGCCGGTCGGCGCGGACGGAACGGTCACTCGCCGCCGCCGGTGAGCTCGGTGGTGGCGATCTCGCGCATCTCGACCTTGCGGACCTTTCCGGTGACCGTCATCGGGAACTCCTCCACGAGCTTCACGTAGCGCGGGATCTTGTAGTGGGCGATGCGCCCCGTGCAGAACTCCCGGATCGACTCGACGTCGGGGGTGGTGCCGGGGCGGGGTTTGATCCACGCCATCAGCTCCTCGCCGTAGCGCTCGTCGGGGACGCCGATCACCTGGACGTCCTCGACGTCGGGGTGCTGGTAGAGGAACTCCTCGATCTCGCGCGGGTAGATGTTCTCGCCGCCCCGGATGACCATGTCCTTGATCCGGCCGACGATCTCGCAGTAGCCGTCGTCGGCCATCACGGCGAGGTCGCCGGTGTGCATCCATCCGTCGGCGTCGATCGCCTCGGCGGTGCGCTCCGGGTCGTTCCAGTACCCGGTCATCACCGAGTACCCCCGCGTGCAGAACTCACCCGGCTCGCCCCGGGGGAGCGTCTCGCCGGCGTCGGGGTCGGCGATGCGGATCTCGACGTGCGGGTGCGCCCGGCCGACCGTCGCGGTGCGGTGGTGCAACGAGTCGTCGAGCAGCGTCTGGGTGGAGACCGGGGACGTCTCGGTCATCCCGTAGCAGATCGTCACCTCGTGCATGTGCATGCGGTCGACGCACTGCTTCATCACCTCGACGGGGCACGGCGAGCCGGCCATCACCCCGGTGCGCAGGCTGGAGAGGTCGAACCGCTCGAACTCGGGGTGGCCGAGCTCGGCGATGAACATCGTCGGCACCCCGTACAGCGACGTGCACGACTCGGCCTCGACCGCCTCGAGCGTGGCGAGCGGGTCGAACGCGTCGCCGGGGATGACCATCGTCGCGCCGTGGGTCGTGCACCCGAGGTTGCCCATCACCATCCCGAAGCAGTGGTAGAACGGCACCGGGATGCACAGCCGGTCCTCGTGGGTGAAGCCCTGGCCGCGGGCGACGAAGTAGCCGTTGTTCAAGATGTTGCGATGGGTGAGCGTGGCGCCCTTCGGGTAGCCGGTGGTGCCCGACGTGTACTGGATGTTGATCGGGTCGTCCG